>DAOWDY010000253.1 GCA_030638785.1 Candidatus Thorarchaeota archaeon | reverse complement strand
GTTGTCAATAGACCAACAAAGGCTTTGCCTAACAAACTTCCCTTTGAACCAACAGCGATTCCTACAGAAACTAATTCGTTAGAGAATGAGGCAGTCTTCATATCTGACCCGATTGTATACCCTTGGTCGGATAACACACCGCTAATGTCAATCTCACTCTCAATTGACGGTTGGTCATTTGATTCGATTAGCCCAAGTTGCTCCAACTCCAACCGGATCTCATCCTTCAATTCTACAGTTAGAGTACCGCCTGAATCAAGGGGCATTCTTGATTTACCTGCTTTCATCCCCATCATCTTCAATGCTGCTTTGACTGGAGGGGCTCCTCCATTTCGAGTCACAATCCGTGACAGAGTCTGGGCTTGCAGTTGTAGTTTCGCTGCACCTTCGATATTGCCTTCCTTCACCTTGGCCATAATATCTAACCAGATATGCGGCATGATATTTCCAGATGCGAGGATTGCAGCTTCTGCACCTGCTGCTATTGCAGAAAGAAAACATTCATCATGTCCAATAATAACGGGCATTTTCCCTTTCAGTTTTTGAATCAATTCGACGGTGTGTCCAATATTCCCACTGCTATCCTTTATTCCTACGATGTTGTCTATCTCAGCAAGATCCTCTACCAATGAGGATTGCAAAACCCCCAAGGTGCACTGAGGTATGTTGTACAGGATAATAGGTAGATTCCCGTGCCGTGCAACAGTTTCATAGTGTTCATAATACCCCTTATCGCTAGGCCGCAGATAGAAAGGGGATATGACTAATGCAGCATCACAACCGATGCCTGCAGCATATTTAGTGAGCTCAACAGTGGCACGTGTACTGTTTTGTCCAGTTCCGGCAACGATAGGAACACGTCCATCTGCAAACTCCACAGCAAGTCGAAGGAGCTTTTTTCGCTCTTCTGTTCGCATATAGACAAATTCACCTGTGGTCCCTGCAGGAACAAGCCCGGTTGCACCTCTCTCAATCGTGTAGTCGATTATAGTTTTCAGGCTATCTTCGATCAGATCACCGTCTTTAGTGAAAGGAGTTACCAAAGCAGGCATTACTCCTCTGGGAACAAATCGTTTTGTCATGAGAATCCACCAGCAAGAGCTTCCACAAAACACATCCGTATAAAGGCTATGAAAGCCATTCGTCGACAACCATATAGTGAAGTTCACTCATCTCTACGAATAGAAAAAGCAATGTTCGGAGATCTATCAAATGAGTGAATATATTCTGGCTATCACCACATGTCCTGAGAAAGAAGCAGATGATTTAGCAATGAAATTAGTCGAGTCTAAACACTGCGCTTGTGTCAATCTCATCCGTAATGTATTCAGTATCTACCATTGGAAGGGGAAGATTGAGGAAGAAAGGGAGAGCATCTTATTGATGAAGACCAAGAAAAATCTTGAATCTGATTTACTATCTGAGCTGAAGAAACACCACTCGTATGATGTACCTGAGTTCATCGTACTTCCAATCGAATCTGGGTCAAGTGATTACCTGAAGTGGATTGGAGAGTCTACACGTATGTAGACTCCGATGCCACATTATGCAATCCCCGCACGACGAGCTGCATACTCAAGGGACTCGTTGAAGTACTTTCCAATCGCAGAGGCAATAACAGGTCCTACAATGTAATTTATTTCACCAGGTAACATAGCCTTGAGATTTGTCTTACTAGTGATTTTTCCTCTGCGTTTTAGGTGACTTATCTCTCTCTGTACAATGGATCTAGCCTCATCCCATTTCATGGGTTCAGCTTTCGCACCTAAAAGACCTTCTTTGATATCACTGAAAGAACGCATTACAAACCATGCTAGACTATCAATATCATTAGCTTCATTGACATGACCTTTACCATGTTTCTTACATTTCTTCTCAGGAGCATGATCACCACATACAGCACAAATCAGTTTTCCACGATTTTGTTGAATGAAGAAAGCCAATAGATTAGCACATTTGGAGTCATCATTTGCAGACCACTCAAGACCTCGAGCACCTACACGCCCTATTGCTCTGAAGACTGTATGGGCCTTTGTATATGCGAAATTCAGAACGTCAAGGCTAGCAAGTTTCTTATCTTTCATCGTTTGTTTTACTTTCTTTGATTCAGCAGCTACTTCGATACGGATATCCCTTTCACCTCTCTGCTTCATAAGGAATCTCTGCATGAGATCAAACGCTATTGCATAGTTATCAAATGTTATGGCACTAAGATTCAGCGATTCTTCTTTTATTCCCTCGAAGACGGGAGAGGCAGAATTCTTTAAAGCTGATTTTGCTGTATCCAAGTCATTGTTGGTTAGACGTGCATGAAACCATGAGCATACTGATGTTGCATCTAATTCAGGATGGATCACCTTCATTTCATAGAGTCTCATAGAGAATAAATCAATTAGGATTTCTTCTCTTAGAAATTGAAGTTGTGCTTCAGAATCTTCATAGATACTTTTTAACAGAGTTTTCGCCCTCTGAATATCCTTCTTGGAACGGATGTAAGTTTCGACGACTCTTGCCAGATTCTTCAATACTCCAATGGTGAAGTACCATACAAGGTCTAATCTCAATGATTCCATGGATTTCCCATGTTCCAATTGACCTCGTATCTCTGCTGAGGTAGTAACTTCTGAACCAGTAAGAGCCCCACTCTTGAACTCCTCTCTTAGTTTCAGAAGACGCTCCATCTCTGCAGGGTTAGGAATTCGGAGTTTCTTCTCTTTTAATTCACCTAACACCGTTTCCTCAATAGCAAGCAATTTTGAACGGTCTTTGAGTAGGAAATCTATCGAGATTTTTTCTAAGTCCATACCTCCAAATCCTTTCGATTTGAGCATCCCCTTAACCGGCTTCTCAAGTGTATATTCTATCTTTTCTAGAAACTTGAGAGATCTTGTCATTTCTTCGAGCTCTTCTTTAGAGTAGGAAGGTCCTTCAGTCACCCCTTCTTCTGATTGAGATTCTGCTGCCAAGCTAACCTTTAACCCAGACACAATATCCGCAGGATCACTTATTCTGCTTAATCGGAAGGTAGAAGTTACGTCAGCAACTGGGATTCCCGATAAATACCCAAGAACTTCAAAGATGACACTAGGATTATTCTCTGTTAGCCTGCTTATCTCTTCCACAATAACCTGACCAAAAGTCGCTTCATATTCCTCAAGTGTTGTTAGTGTTTCGATTTCTTGTTCCAGAACATCAAGTGTTGCCATTCGTATTTCATATGCAATTCTAATTGCAGATAGATTTGATTCAGAGTCAAGAATTCTATCCATCACTGAAGTAGCGATGCGTTTCCAGCTGTCCGCAGGGAATTCCTCAGTTAGAACACGTTTGTCCAAAAGCTGGATATTTCCTATAGTTTCTTCAATTCCTTTCTTAAGAACGCTCATCTCGATTATTTCTTCTGCATGAACCTTGAGAAGCTCTTCTCGAAGTGACAATGATGATTCCTTTAAACCTGAAGCCTTGGAATAAAATTCATTTCGCCATTTCTTTCCATTGCCCGTTATTTCATTGAGAAAATCGATCTCATTATTGTGAGAATAGTCCAATGGAATCATCTGGACATGCTTTTTCAGGAGGTCTATAATCGCTTGTACAGACTCGTCATCACTTCGAACCTTACCATCTAGTACATTACAGGTTTCAACCATGAATTCAGATGCAATCTTTGCAGTATCAATTTCTTCTCGCTGTTTCTCACCAAGAAGCATTCTGACTTCAATTTCAAGTAATTCTCTCTCCTTCTTTTCTGATGCTGCTACTTCTTCAATAGAAAGCTCTTGTGAGGGATCTATCTGCAATAACTTAACTCCTTGATAGTGATACAGATAAAACGCTCCGAAGAAGGACAACAAATCTTCGAGAGGGTGCTTTTCTGTGAAAGTTCCCATAACCAATTGTCGATCTCGAGGGCTTCGCATATGAGTTGCAAGAGCCTCAGTAAGAATGATTTCCTTCCCAGCCTCGCTCATTTGACGGGTCTTTAGTAGCCATGAACTTGACAAGATTATTCCCTCCTGAGTAAATTGCTTCCAACTGATACAAGCAAGTCTTCTTCTAAGAATTCAAATGACACAAGATATACTAAATTGGAATCATCAGGGTCACGCAGATACGCACGCTTTGCTCTGGGCAATAATCTACCAAGTTTACGCAAGGATGCATTCATCAAATATTCCAAAAATTCAGTACTAATTCCAATCGAAATGTCTTCAGCAATACTTGCTCCCTCGGATTTCAGTGCCCTTAGTTTCAGGGTAAAAACTTGTTCCATCTGCAGCTGACTTCGCTTCATGTTGTTGAGTTTGTTATCAAGTATATCACGAAGAGCAGTATAAGATGACATTTCCTGAGAAGGTTCTGGTTTTGGGGGATGAGGTTTCTCTGTCTTCTCAGGGTATTCTGAATCAATCTTCATTTTGCGGGATTCTAAGGATTCTGGCTGAATGGGTTCAATTGGTTTAAGCTTGTCTGTGGGGGATAGTTGTGATTCGTATTCAGACATTAATTGATGATATGCAGTGAGACCTTCTTCATAGATTTTTTTTTCTTTTTCATACTTCCGAATGGCTTCTGCGACTAATTCACTATGTTTCGCATTGTTCTCTTTAATCGGAAGGTTTTCTTGGTCGATTTGTCCGCAAATCTTCTCCCACTCTGTTACCTCATTTTTGTACTCCAATTCGAATCGTTCAGTTGCAGAACGGATTCGTTCTAACACTGACTCCGGTGTAGCTCCTTCTCCCAGACGATCATACGCTAGCTCTAGAAAAGCATGAAGTTGACTCGAGAAGGGCATCGCTTCCTCCATTTTAGTGGAAAGCTCTACAACCCAGAGGTTGGCTTCATTTCTCCATTCATCAGGCTTTTCTGTTTCTTGACTTACCAGAGTTCTAAAGAATGTGGGAAGGTCTTGACTCCCACTTTCATATTCATCAATGGCTTTAACAAATACATCCTTAGAGAGGAGGGTATCACCGACATCTGGCAAGGTTTCGTTAACAAAGGTATCAAACCTCTCTAATAAGGCGACAAGTGTTTCCTTTGTTACACCTGTTTCAGATTTATAGTTCTCAAGTTCAATGCGCGCGATTTCCGCTAAATCGGTAAAGTCAATTAAGTCCCAAAGTTCGATTTTCTTGAACTCATCACTAATGTCTCGTGTGATGCTTTCCACAAGGGTTTCTATCCTAGACGCGCCATATTCTTCGAAGGACTTTCTATCTATGATAGCAGTCAACAGAGAATATAATTCAGCATAGAACTTGCGAAATACTAAGAGCTCGGTAGGAGCCATCCCCTCAGCTTCAGATTCCTCCCTGAAAGTTTGAAGGATCCCTCTCATAACTTTTCTGACACCGGTGATCAAGAGGAATTGATCCAGATCTTGGGCAATGTATCCCAACACTCGTTTAGTAAATGAGAGAAAATAGGAAAATGTTGCCTTAAGCTCCCAAGCGCGAATCTCATCAGTAATCGGAAACTCTCGTTTAATTGAGTTCATCATATGCTCCAACAAAGCTTTGGCGTAGCCTACTTGAAGAGATTCCATTTCAGATGTCCTAGAAGTGATGTTGTTGGATATAGTTTCTTTATGAGTATCCAGTGTCATTTTTGCACCAGAAGTTGCATGAGCCTCAATGACATCACCGAATACTTGTGTAACGATATTCATCTTCTCTACAAATTTGGGTGATAATGTAGTAAGATTCTCCACCTCGCCAACCTGTATCTCGTCCTTCCCGAGAAACTCTGTGAATGCGGCTATTGTTGTACGGGCAATGTCTACTTCCTCAATACTGTACGCGAATTCATTTAGCTCAGAAAGTATCTCACGTCCCATATCGGGAATTCGTGAGGTGATGGCATCAAGCCCCTGTGGAGATATCAATCGATGCCTGAAATGTTTGAGTTTTCCTTCCTCATCTGATGATGGTAATTTGAACTCTACAGAGGTACGTTTCTGTATCTTAGGACCAGGAGGATTGGAAGAAAAGTCATCACGATATTTGTATCTCAGGACTGCTTCCACATCCACATTATCTGTCTTCAGTTTTTGAGTATCCCAACTTTCCTGGAACTGTCTATCCAGCATTTCAACGAATGTAACTCCATTGAAGCGATCTGAGAATCTCTTTAGGATTCTAAGACCCTCGGTCTCATATGGAAGGTCGTTTCCAATTACCGCCTTCTCAATGTCTGAAATCTTCTTTGCGATATTATTGATGTAGGTATCCATCTTAAAGGGATCAATTACTCCTTTCTCCCAACTCAATGCACAGATATACGAAGCAACATCTTCAGATATACCTCCAGCAATGATTAGAGTTTCAGGTAATACTTCAGGACCCGGGCTACTCTCTAGGTCCCATTCAAGTGAAAGAAGATTAAGATTCTCAGAAGCTAAAAGTGCCTCTCTAAGCGAGAAAATTAAGGGTGTAACGTTCATTGCTACGGTTTCTGAATTCTCTTCCATCATCGAGCCAGAACCAGTAGCACTTCCAAGTGGATATCCTCTGCTAGTCGTAGTTCCAAGAATTGATGCTGAAGCCATGCGGATTGCTTCAACAGTGCTGGGTGTCTGTACATCTTTTTTATCGCCTTGTGACATTGTTGGGTCCCTTCAATTCGTCTTATCAAAAGTATGTTGGACTTGCTATGCAATCCAAGTCTTATTGAGTTAAATGAGAAACCTACTTTTTGAATATAGCTTGGTTGTAATGAATATCTAAATTGGTCGCCATATTCCATTTCCATCTACACGTATCAAACCAGCTCTAGAAAGGTCTCTAAGACATACCTCGAGAGTTGTTGTGAAAAGTCCGTAATCATCGGTTGGTGTCGGGATACTTCTCGCTTGCTGGATATCGAAAATCATTTGCTCGAGGTCGGCTTCCCCTCTTGCAGTCAAATGACTGAGAACTGCGTCTTGGAATTGAATTATGCCGTCCCGCGCTTCTTTGAACTGCAGAGAGACCTCGCTAAGCATGTGAGCCACGTCATGGGATGGCATTAGATACTCCACAACAAGGTCCGCAAGTCGGTTTATTCCAGCACGTCTAGCTGTTAGACTCCCACTTAGGTCAACATAGAACTTGCGAGGGTCGTTTGGAAAGTTATTCACCTCGTCCCCGCTGAAAAGCATCTTTCGTCCTGCATCATAGAAAGAACAGTGTCCTGCAGAATGACCGCCAGTATGGATAACTTTCAGGGTTGTGTTTCCTACCTCAATGATATCACCATCATTGAGAGTTCGCCCAACCTCTGCGGGTCGATAGTTCACTCGTAGAGGCCCTGTATCAACCTTCATCTTCATTCTTCCACCGAAATCCAAACGTAGACGAGTCTTGATGAATGAGGTAGGATCCGTGACCATCTCAGCATCTTTCTTGTGAATCATGATGGGGGCACCTGTTGTTTTTCTAATGATGCCTGCTCCACCGATGTGATCAGGATGACCATGTGTGCAGAGTATTGCAATGATGTCACTCTTTGGATTTAGTCCAATCGTGCGCACGAAATCCAACATCTCTTTTCCCGGGTCACCTGCAGTTCCAGGATCGATGATGATAGCTGCATCACCGTCTACGATGAGATAACTAGAAATGAAGCCAAACTCATCAGCAAACTTCCCCTTTGCCACATAAACGCCCGGGATAATCTCACTAGCGTGCATTGTTCAAGCAGAAGTATCATCCAAAGCCCTTATGATAATATCGAATATAGATGCTCAACGAGCAGGAGTAGTCAAGGGTATGCAGGGAATGTATTGTCTCATAATCTCAGTTCGAGCAAAGGGGAAGGTTAACACCGCTTCTCTGGGTAAAATCGAATTCGAGAAAGGATATTGGTTGTACATTGGGTCTGCACAGGGTACAGGATCGACAAGCCTTGAGAATAGAATCCGACGGCATTTCCGAAATGAAAAGAAAATCCATTGGCATATTGATCATCTCCTAGAAACGAATGCAAAAATAATCGAAGCTATATGGGCGGAAACCTCAGAAGACATGGAGTGTGTGATTGCTCAACATCTTGAGGGTCTAGAGGATTTCATCTGGGGCCCCAAGGGATTCGGTGCTTCTGATTGCACCAAATCTTGTTCCTCCCATCTACTATACTATCAGGGGAAGGGAAAGCCTCTTGATCAAATTGAAACTGCATTTCAGCATCTAAAACTTATTCCGAGAAGATACTCCGATATCAAACCCATTACACGATAAGTAAGTGTTAAATGGACAGGAGTAACTCTGCATTCTATAACAGGAGGACTCAACTCATGCCGGATTGGAGAGCAATTTTCACTGATCTAAAACAGACTCAACAAGTGTTCACTGTGTATCTTCGTTACATGCAAAAAGACACCTTGGCCAAGATTCCAAATGTCCGTGTGAATGAGGCGTTTGATGATTATGTCAAACTAGAGAATCCCTCAGGATTCGGAGTGCTTGGATACGAAGACATTCTCTACATTTCAATACCAAGATAGACTGTCATCCTTTCCTAAGCATTGGTCCATTCCAGTGAAAGTTTTCGTATAGTTTCTCTAGTAGGCAGTCCGGTTTCTCTATCCCATCCCCTCAGTTTGTAGTAGTCATCAAGCATAGGCTCTAAATCAACGGTCTGCCCTTTTCCTGGCCCTTCAGGCATCGGTTCGTGAGTGAATCGCTTTGGAAGATTGTCATCCTTTCGTGTGATGCCCTCTCGTGCATTGAATAATCGTTTTAGAGTAATCTGACGTTCTGCAACCTCTGTCAATTTCTCAACATTGCCAAGACTCTTTTCTCCAGTAGCAAGTGGCAACATTTCTGCAAAATCATTCATCCAGAAAATCGGAGGCCAAGACACAGAATACCAACAGACAATCAGTGTATCACGGATGCTGTAAGCATTCTCTGATTCGTGAACTGCAGTAGCCTTGTACTTCTCTAT
>DAOWDY010000007.1 GCA_030638785.1 Candidatus Thorarchaeota archaeon | reverse complement strand
GAGCGAGAGAATAGGGATTTCAAAGATAGATTATCTAAAGTTGAATCTCTTATCGAGAGGAAAAAGGATTAACATAATATCAATAGCGTCTTAGACGACATCATCTGAGAGGTCATTGATTTCATTCTCTGGGGGTGCACACGATTGACAAAGTAAGGGAGTGAGTCCTAGTTCACGGAGTCGATTTGCTTCATCAGCAGGTATCGGTCTTCCACAGTGCGAACATTCTAGCATTTTAATCAAATTCACGATGCCTTCAGAATTCATTATCTTGTTTCTCAAAAGAAATGAGTGAAAGGTGATGGAAGGGCGAGGAGGAATTTCCCCGCCTTTCAATGGTAGAGGCGTAATTGTACGTCCTCTTTACCTGCAGTTCTCGGTTTCTTCCATCATTTCTAAGAAATATCATGAAAGTTTCAATATAAAGGCAGAATGAAGGATTGTACTAGATGATTCGTCTAGCAAAAACCTTCGCGTATTTGGCTCAATTTGAGTACAAATGACAGGCAACAAATCTGCCATTATCAAGTTCCTGCAGATTTGGCTCTTCTACAGGGCATCGATCGAAAACCTTGGGACATCGGGGATGGAAACGGCATCCACTAGGCGGATTGATGGGGCTGGGTATTTCGCCTCTTGGAATCTTCTCTGCATGCTTAACCTTTGGATCAGGAACCGGAATTGCACTAATGAGCCCCTCAGTATATGGATGCAAAGGCTCTTCGTAAATCTGGTTCTTGTCACCGATCTCAATCAATTTTCCCAAATACATGATTGCAATTCTATCGCACACATGTCGTGCTGTTGCGAGATCATGAGAAATGAACAAGTATGTCAGATTGAGTTCTTTCTGAAGGTCCAGCATCAGTTCAAGTAGTTGAGCCTTGATTGAAACATCAACCATTGCGACAGGCTCGTCAGTGACAATAAAATCTGGGTTGAGTATGATGGCCCTACCAAATACTACCCTCTGCTTTTGTCCGCCTGATAATTGGTGCGGCTTTCTATCGTAGAAAGCACTTGATGGAGATAGACCAACCCTCTCTAGAACTTGCTCTGTTCTCTCCTTCCTCTCATCAGGTGTTCCGATATTCTGAAATCGGAGTGCGTCTGCTATTGCATCTCCGACAGAAAGCCTTGGATTTAGAGATGATGAGGGGTCTTGAAATGTGAACTGTAGTCTTCGTCTTATACTCCGCATCTCTGCACCCTTTAGTTGAGCAATATCCTCTCCATCGAAGATTATTTCGCCTTCTGTTGGGTCGATGAGCCTCACACAGAGGCGCCCCATTGTGGTCTTGCCTGACCCACTCTCCCCTGCAAGGCCGAGAACCTCACCTTTCTTGATATCAAAGGATACATCATCAATAGCTTTGACAAATGTCTTATCTCTAGTAAAAAGTTGATTTAAGAAACCCTTCTGCACGGGAAAGTATTTCTTTACATTCTTAATTTCTAGCAGATTCATCTCACTTCCTCCCGTAAAGATGGCACGCAACCAGTCCTCCTGAGTCGCTCTCCAAGAGTTCTGGTTCTTCTACTTTGCAGATATCCATTGCAAAAGGACATCTCGGATGAAACATGCATCCGGGTACTAGATCAACCAGATCCGGCGGTGCGCCGGGAATCCATGCAAGTTTCTTATCGGGTTTTGTAACATCAGGTACTGATTGGAGGAGAGCTTGGCTATAGGGATGTTGGGGGCTTTCAAACAGTGTTTCAGTTGATGCTATCTCTACCATTCTACCAGTATACATGATTGCAACGTCATCTGCGGTCTGAGCCAGCACTCCTAGATTATGTGTGATGAGAATCATGGTTAGATTGAACTGCTCTTTGAGTTCTGCAAGCTCTTCCAGAATCTGCGCTTCCACAATTACATCCAATGACGTCGTTGGTTCGTCTGAGATTAGCAAGCGAGGTTTCATCACGATAGCAAGACCAATCATGACCCGTTGCCGCATCCCGCCACTAAACTGGTGTGGATAGTCGTTCACCCTCTCAGCAAGAATACCAAGACTCTCAAGCACCTCTTCTGCCCGTTCAAGGGCAGCATCTTTTTCTATATCTGAATCATGCGCTTGCTGGATTTGGATGAAGTGTTTTCCGACACTAAGCATTGGATTAAGAGATGTCATTGGATCTTGGAAGATGTAGGCTATCTCATCACCACGTATTGCGCGCATCTGATCTTTGTTCATCTCTAGAATCGGAATATCACCTTTCTCAATGACTCCCTTCTTCCATGGGATATCATGGTCAGTATTCAGGTAGATATTACCACCAACAATCTTCCCTGGATAGGGAACCAATTGCATGATTGCTCGTCCCAATGTAGATTTTCCACATCCGGATTCCCCTGCCAAACCTAGTGTTCTGTTTTCGTCTAATGTTAGACTTACTCTATCTACTGCACGGGCTACTCCCCTTCGGGTAGTATATTCAACGATTAAGTCTTCAATTCGTAGAACGTCGACCATTCATGATCACTCCCGTAGTTTTGGTGTCAAGATTTCGTTCAAGCCCTCTCCAGTCAGGGTAAAACCAAGGGCCAGAAATATTATCATCAGTCCTGGAAAAGCCGATATCCACCATGCCCCAATAATGAGGACATCAAATCCAAGGGTCAGGTCCCAACCCCAATCTGCAATATCTATCGGTAGTCCAAGTCCTACAAATGTAAGACCTGCAGCTGTCAATATCGCATCTGCGAAGTTTATCGACATAATGACGATCGCAGAGGGAATTACATTGGGCAGGATATATCGTAGGAGTATTTCCCTATCCTTAGCTCCCATTACTATCGCAGCTTCGACGTAAGGTAATTCTCTAACAGTAAAGACTTGACTCCTGACGATTCTGAAGTAAGAGGGAATGTAGACGACCGCAATAGCGATTGCCATGTTTACAACTCCGGGACCAAGCATCGCAGATATTGCAATAGCCAACACAAGTCCGGGAAAAGCAAACAAGCTAT
>DAOWDY010000208.1 GCA_030638785.1 Candidatus Thorarchaeota archaeon | reverse complement strand
TTAACGGGGATTTTTGTTCTAAGACTATCCAATATCTCAACTTGACCTGTTTCCAAGTATGCCTTGATAAGCCCAGCAATGCCCTTACCAACCCCAGGTATACTGATCAGCTCATCTCTACGAGCAACAGCCTCTATGTCCTCTCCCAGAGCCCCCACAGTCCGAACAGCTCGGTAGTATGCGCGAGGTTTGAACTTGTCTTTGCCCTCAACTTCAAGGAGAATAGCTATCTCCTTTAGTACTGCAGATACTTCGCTGTTTCGCGTCAACGATCACTCACCTATTGACCCTTGTACGGATCGATTGATCTGACTGCATCTACTAAAGCCCGTATATTCTCTTCAGGAGTGTCAACAGTTATGACACAACCAGGAGCGACAACCAGCCTCTCATAACCAGCTTCTTCAACTGCTTTCAGAATCTGTTCACTAGCTTCTTCAGGGGTTCCTGTTCTGAAGATTCCATTATGATCAATTCCTCCAAAGACAGTCTTACGAGAGATTTTCCTACCTTCACTCAACGAATGTGAGGATGTTTGGTCTTCCCAGTTCACTCCATCCAATCCTAGAGTGCGCGAAATCTTGTCAAATCTGACTACCTCTCCAGGGTCTCTAGCATGGAGATGCATCACCATGAAGTTAGCCTTTCCATGTAATTTGGATATCAGTTTTTGATCTTGAGGAAGAATGAATTTCTCGTAGTGCTCATCACTTACTGAAGCCTGAGTAGAGTGCTGGGATGCTATGAACAGCCCATCTGCTCCTGCTTCTAGAGTTGCCCTTGCGAAATCAATCATCACATCAGTAATCATGTCCAATGCAGATTCAATGATCTCAGGATTCTCATCCATATACTTGGTTAGATTCTTGTCACAGATCTTGTCTGTAACCATTGGCCCATCAAAGATGGTTGCCATTGTGGGTACAACACCATGAGCATACTTCTTGATGAATTCCACTGCACGAACTTGATTTCCAAACTCTCCTGCCATGACATCAGGCTTTTCCAACGTTTCCCAGTCACTAGCTTTTTGGATAGCGGCACTAGTAAGGGTTGTAGAACCGGTTATTGCTCCATCATACTCAGCAGTACAACCGAAGTCTATGCAGGGATAGTGGCCGAAGAATGAGATCTTCAAGAGGTCATGATTGAATTTCTTATGGAACTTGATCTCTTCAGACGCGAGACCTTCCGGAGAACGATCCACCTCCGGATGGTGCTTCCAAATGGAGATAGGAATCCGCTCATCGAAATTTCCAAGAAATGTCTGTTCCAGTAAATCATATTTTGACATTATACTCTTGTGAGATTACAGATGAATAATGAGGTTTTGCATCTAACATGTAGTTTTACACCTTCCAATCTCATGCAAATATCTCTAAATACAAGTACTTGGTCTGTTACATTGCTCACAATCACAGTACATTCTTCGTGGGAGGAACCATCTTGTCAGGGAAAACGGCTCTATACGATTCATCAGTCTTTCTAGAAATGGAAGGCTTAGATGATCCAATCCTTTCTGGTCCAGAGCCCAACCCGTTCTGGAATAAGAAGAGATTCGAAATGGCATGGAGTCTTCCTGTGATGTCCAAGATTCTAGATAATGAATACATCACACTACAACCAATGCGAACTGCGACTCGAGATGAGTTGAGCCTCTTTCATGATATATCATACATCGAAACCATGGAACTGTTCGGAAATACAGGAACAGCTTTCTCCGCACGATTTGGACTGGATACAGATGAAAACCCAGTCTTTCAGGATATGCACATCTTTGCTGCTTACCCTGTTGGTACTGCAGTAGATGCAATACTCGGTGTCGCAGAGGGTAAATTTAACAATGCAATGTCATTCTTTGGCGGTCTTCATCATGCAATGGAGAGCAGAGCTGCTGGATTTTGTTACTACAATGACTGTGCAATTGCAATCAAGAAGTACAAGGAGAAGTATCCCGGCAAGAAAGTCCTCTATCTTGATACAGATGTCCACCACGGTGATGGTACTCAGAGCGCGTTTTATGACGATCCGGAAGTTTTGACTATCTCAATGCATGAGTTAAGTATGGGATTCTTCCCCGGTACAGGCAGGCCTGAGGAGATGGGGATAGGTGAAGGCAAGGGCTACTCGGTAAACATACCTCTTCCACCCCTCACTGACGACTTCGAGTTCTGGAGAGCTTTTGAGGATATTGTAGTACCGTTGTGGCTAGCCTATAAACCAGACATGGTCTTCTGGGATGTTGGTGCTGATGCACATCTAAGCGACCCTCTTGCAGACTTGATGCTCACTTATGACACCTATCACCGTCTATCTAAGACGGTTCATCAGCTTGTACACCTAGGAGAGCGAAAGCTGGTAGTTACAGGTGGTGGAGGGTATAATCCAGTTGCAGCAGCTAAAGTCTGGACAATTGTTCTGTCCAATATAGCTGGAATTGCACTACCTCCAACTATTCCTCCCGAGTGGATCAAGCTCTGCCACTCACATGGTCTGAAGATGCCACGGGGAGGGTGGACAGACAGGCCTACGCGAATTGATGAGGAGCATTACTCCAAGATACGACGCGCAATTGATGAGGCAATTGAAAAAGTTCAGAAACTCATTTTCCCAGTACATGGACTCGAGAAGTAATACGTTAATTCTTTGTTCCAAAGATACATCGATGTCTTGTGGCATCAATATACATCTTTGATATCCGAAAGGCTGAGAACGCCTCAAGAATATCCTCCTCGGAAAAGAAGTGATGCAGTATCCCACTCTCAGGACCCTTCTGTGGCATGTACGTACCAGGTTCGACTTCTTTCAAACCCCAATCATCTTCAGGACTCACTGGTTCACCCGTAAGTATTGGCACAGTTATGAAGATGTAACCCTGAGGTCGAAGTACTCGCTCAATTTCAGCTATTGTGGATTGGATATCACGAATTCTATTATGATGGATGACTTGTATCGACACCACTGCATCGAACAACCTATCCGCATAGGGAAATCCATCTTCCATTCGACATCGGATTATTTTTGCAGATAATTCCTCTTCGTTGAGCCACTGTTCAGCTAAATCAATTGCATGCTGAGAGGCATCAAAACCAAACATCTGGAAGCCTTTACTTGCAAGGTATACAAGATGCCGCCCAGTTCCACAACCAATGTCAAGTATCCTCTTCACACCGTTCTTTTGGAATAGGTCAGCGAGTTCTTCCATCTCTGCATGAGGTTCAGTAAAGACACGTCCTTTCTCACTGAATATTTCATCCCACTCTGGCATTGTGAGAACCACATATTCCCACTCTACACTTAATGATACCTATCTTGTGTTCAAGAGGAGATATTAGACCGTTGTCTATCTGCTGGTCTGTTTACTGGGGGATATTCAATGCCTCGTTTACGTTACATAATTCTCATTCTCACACTTGTACTGATGCTATCAGGTACCGCCTTGGCGGCTTCAGTACAGAACAATATGGGATCCGTTCTTGTCACAGAAATTGATTTTCAGGCGGCTGATGGTTCTAATATCCATAACACCCTTCAGCGTCCTGCATATGCAACAGACTCAGATCCACTGCCTGGAGTAGTTATCTACCATGGTTCACTTCAGAATAAAGAGTGGTTAATGGCTTTCGGAATCGAGCTGGCTCGTCGAGGTTTCGTGGTTCTTACCTCGGATGCAAATGCCCATGGGAATTCTGACTACGGCAGTGGTAGTGGGTTGGCAGCATTTGAATATCTGGCAAATCTCGATTATGTAGACGCATCTTCCTTAGGAGTTGTCGGCCACAGTATGGGCGGTGGAACTCTATTAGGTGCTTTAGAATCCTCATCATTTGATGTACAAGCTGTAGTTCTTGTTGGTAGCTGGGTTAGAGAAACATGGAATGCTACCTATCCTAGCAATCTCTTGGTCACTGTAGGTGATTTTGATTCCCTCTTTTCTGGACGTGATACAACAGGTCTGGAAGATGTCTTCAATACAACCAATATAGAAGAATACACAACATATGGTGATTTTGCGAGTGGGACCGCTCGAAAGTATGTGTTAGCAAGGACAAGCCATCTCTTTGAAACGATTGATCCTGAGATTGTCAGTGAAACCGTAGAATGGATGAAGGAAAGCCTCAAGGGAGGGACTGAAGATACACATTGGATTTCGAGTGGTGAACTGATCTATAGCTGGTGGCTTGTTGGCGGATTCTTGGCCACTCTTGGAGCGATACTCACAATATTCCCATTAATCACAATCCTTCTTGGTATCTCACAGTTCAAATCGCTCAAACGTAAACCGTCCATAGAACAATCGGTAGACACGGGTCCTCTGACCAAATGGGGATTAATCTATAGCATTATACCTCCCCTACTTTTTTATCCCCTTCTAGGAATAGGTGGTGTAGTACCATTTCCACAGAGCTATGGTGCAGCCATCAGTATATGGTTCATAGGAATCACACTTGTTCTCTTTCTACTCCTACGTGTTGTAGCTGGAAAACAAGGGCTGGAATTGAGCATCTTTTGGAAGATTGGCGGAGACCAAGAAGGACGTAAGATCCCATTTCTGAAGACCTTCGTTTTAGCATTAATCGTAGTCCTATGGCTCTATGCCTGGACTCTATTAGTCGATTTAGGTCTGGCACTAGACCTCCGTGCCTTTCTACCTGGATTGAATGACCTTACCATCTCCAGAGCCTTCTTCGTTCCAATCTATGCAATAATGTTCTTCCTGTATTTTCTGGTGGATGGAATGTGGTTGATGGGTCCCTTGAAACCCTCCGACAGTGAGCCTTGGTATAAGGGACAGACCAAGTGGTCAGTGATTGGCATGTTTCTTAAGTGCTGGCCATTTGTAATCTTAATTGGAATCGAGTTCGGACTTGGCTTATTGCTAGGAATCCCGGTGGTTCCGGGAATCATTGGTTATTCATTCCTGTTCTTCTATGCTTTCACACCATGGTTAGCAGTATCAGCTGTGATTACTGTCTGGGCATACAGATCTACCGAACGATATTATCTAGGTGCCATGATGAATGCGTTGCTATTTGGATGGCTGCTAGCAACTATCCTATCATTTAATTCAGCGATTCTAATCTTCATGCCATGATGCAAAGAGAATGCGGACAGCCTCTATCTGACTGTCCGCTTACATTTTCTCAGGATGTAAAGAGCCACTCTAAGAAACCTGTGCTCTTCTTCCCTATCTCTTCACATCCATGGATTGGCATCTCTTCCCACAGTACAAGAGATAATTATACTTCAATCTCACCCTATCACAATATGTGGTCGCTTTTGTATTTCATGTGGATCTGATATACGCCAATGAATCACCTGGAACGACTTCAATTGCATTTTCAGGACAGATTTCTACACATCTCATGCAACCTGTACATTTTGATAACCATATTGCATCAACAATCCATTTTTCAGGATTATGAGGGTCTGGATGGTCCTCCAGGGTGGGGTGCAACAGCAGAACAGCAGGGTCACAAACTCGCAAACATTCTCTGCATTCTCGTGGATCTGTAGTTCCTGCAAATCCGCACTTTGAGTGATCAAAGGTGATCTTTGTCTTCTTAACCACTTCATGTCCCTCCTCAATACTTACCTGCCTGCCCGGGTACTGACTCCCTTGGAACTAAATTCAATGCATCATGTTCACAAGCATGTCGACAGACTCCACAACCAAAGCACTTGTCGAGGTCAACGATTACCCTGTCAATAGAAGGCAAGTATCTTAGGGCACTGAACTGACACATCGAAACACATGATTTGCAGCCTTGACAATTGTCTATATCGACATCAATCAGGTACTCTCCCTTGTAGACGGTTTCGAGATTGAAGTCATTTCTGAGTCGTAATCCACCGCACTCAGGAGTTTCGCAGGAGCAAATTGCATTGATGTAGGGAACTGGTTGGAACCAGACTGATGCCACATACCCCTTCTCATTCTGTTCTTGGAGTGCTTGAATCGCTTCCTCTCGGTCTAGTTTGTACTTCACATCTTTAGGGATGTACCGTGTATGTTTCTCAATAACCCCAGAGAGTTGCCCAAAGTTAATGCATACTGCATCTTTTACTCCTCTCTGCATATACCTACATATACAGTAGTTCTTGATTATCGGCTCAGCAGCCAGATTCCCGAGGATATGGATCGCATCCTCCATCGGAAGAACTTGACCAAAATGACCGTCGGCTCGTATTGCCTTTCGATTCTTGCTTTCGCTGTGAATCTGTCTTTCTACAGCCCAACGAAGGACCTTTCCTATGATAGGCATCTGCATCTTGTATCCGAGACCTATCGAGTTGAAACCTAGGATCTTTCGGATGAACAGCGTTTCCATGCCACGCCATTGCTCTTCCAGATATTCACCCATATTGTATTCATCTGCTAGTTCGTTTGAGTAGAGGCGAGCGTTGTCGTACCACTTTCCTCCATCGCCGTGCTGTAGACAATACTTACACATTACATATTCACCTTGTCAAAGTTCTTCGAGAGAGCAATACAAAGCGTCTATTAACGATTCCCTAAACATGTCTGAAACTGAAGTTTCTGGATATTTGGTTCAGTTCTATAACTTGAGTCATATGCAAAGCAATATGATGAGATTGGATAATGAAATTCTATGACTTCTGACCCGATTGAAGAGATGCTTGAACTATGCCAAGCCCTCATTGATATGATAGGCGGTGTAGGCGCATGTCCAGACCTAACTGTTATGCAACAATCCTTCTCTGATACAGTGGACGACGCAATGAAGGCGTATAAGAAGGGGGAAATTGAGGTTGATATCAGAACTCTTCCACCTGTCATGTATGCTTTTGCAACTGAGGAACTTCCCGTACTCTGTGCGGGAGATGCAGCTGACCTAGAGAAGGCTAGAAAACAACTCGGATTATTCATCAATTCTGTGAAAGAACTCGTTCAACCTAGGGCTATAGAATAATCCCTGTACACAGAATCCTTTTCACCTATAGTTAATATACACTCTTTCCAAGGATAAGAATTCTAAGTCGAATCCTTAACAATTGGCTTGAACGCTACTATTTCGTGTAGTGTAGATCCTTGCTCTTCGTAGGTCTGACCTTCATGATTGACTGAAAGTGTAAAGTTTGAGTCTAGTCTGAAGTATCCCGGTTTCAATCGAAGCAAGTTCTTGGCCAGAAACCTGAGTACAGGGCTAAAGTTATCGAGCATGTCCTCTGCTTCGAAGATTCTCCCTACTTTGAGAACTGTTTCAAATTTATCAGGCACACGAATTGTCACGGAGTTTGGATAATAGTGACCGGCTTTCTCGTTGAACTCGTAATCTTCTGGTGTGAAATCAAACTCACCTGTACTGAGAATTACATCCTTGCCTTTTGCCAGCATTAGGGTCTTTATTGCATGATTATCAACAGCCTTGTTGCACCGAATGTATGCGTATGACACAGTAAAATTATCAGAGTAGATTCTTCCCCACATCCAATGTTCTATCATTCTAGGGAACGGGAAGTTCAACCAGTTATGATCGTGATAACCAACCCCAGTGACATTCATTGTTGTTTCTCCATCTCTAACCGTACCCTCTACCTTTGCCTTCGGGAAGGGAATCACCCATGCGAAGTAACCCTTGTCTTTGAAGTGTGCATGACCATCGCCTGGTTTCCAACCGTTGACCTCTGCAGTATAGGTGAGATGGAATCCTATTTCTTCCTCATCAAGAAATATCTCGTAGACTGGTAGATCACCCTTGTCATAGTCTACTTTGAGGTAATTCTTACCTATCTTTACATCTGCCTTTTCTCTAGATGCACTGAACTGAGACTTGTCGTATTTGATGAATCGCTGTGTCTTTCTTCCATCTGGACGAAGGATTGTCAGTTCAACCCCTGCTTTGCCATCGGTGGGTCCTGGATTGGGATTTGCAGCATAGAAGAAAGCAACAATCGTGGATCCGTTATCTAGATGGGCATCGAAGTACCACCACTCATACATCCCCTTCTTCCCAACTTCGATGTGAAGTGCGTCATCTTCTGGAGACAATGGAGTGACTTTCTCGTCACGTCTGCCGGGTCCGTTCCATCCTTCTCGTACCTTTGGTGAAAGAATATCTGCCATTGATAATCATCATTCCTGCTAAATACTGGCTATTTATCCGATATTTAAGATATAGCGCCAACCTCCACACGCGCTATATTTTTGATGTCCAATGTTCTATAACTGGTGAACTACAATGTCAGAAGAAATCATCACTGGGAGAGCTGAGAATGCAAAGGGAGGGGCAGTAGTAGTTACCAACAAAGGTGACGTTGTCTACATCATGGGCGTTGATAGCTGGGATGAGGATGTTGTTGGAAAAGAAATTGTGGTGAAAGGTCGTCTATCAAGCGAGAAATACATCCCGGACCCTGTCGTTGATGACGATGGTGCTATCAGTCAAGGAGCGATTGGGATGCAGACCGTTCTCTACAATGCACGATGGAAATTTAATTAGACAAATTTGTACGATTTCAAAATCTGAAATACGAGATAAAGGAGTCCTTTGGAAACATTACATCTAACTTCTCTGAATCTTCAGGTTGACAATTAATCAAACCCATCTCCTGCAGCATTGAAGGAGCCTCAGCACCGCCAACAATTCTGGAAAGCTCGTTTGATGTGAGAGTGAGATTCGGTGAAGTAGCATCTCCAGTTCGATCTACAGTCAGAGTTCCTTTACTGCATTCAAGCCTATACGTATCATCATTCCAAGGACATTCCTTGTCTATTAGCTTCAAACTAAGCTCTTCACTTGCTTCTTCGGATACTTTAATCGACTTGCAATACCCCTCAAAATCAACAATCCTCATCATCATTGCACCGTCTACCTTTGTATGCAAGGTGTGCACATTTTGAAAGAAAGTCCGAACTGGGATTTGAGAACTACAATTCCATACTACCTTAGTAACATCTGATGCTTTTTGACTAACTAATTGAAGAATCGAAGGAATGACATCATTAGAGGCGAAGTATGTATTCATCATATACATCTCATTTCCAGAATCTTTGGTGCTGAATCCAAGATTGACACAACCAACAGGTACTCCATCACGCTCAAAGACATAGAAGTTACCAGCCTTGATGCCACCAATAAGAAAGCCAGGCCATGTGAAAACTGTTGAACCATAACGAGCCATAGATTTCTCTAGTTCAGCAACCAGTTTCCACTCTTTTTCATCATCTAGCAGTCTTGTCGTGATAGTTTCATCTGTCTGAAGTGATCTTAGACCAATGGGAGAAAACTCATGATGAACTCGTTTTTCTACAACTTCGTATCCCATTCTTTCGTAGGCAGGTTGTGCTCCTTCATATGGTGAGGGTTCCAGTATTGACAGAGTGATTTCTTTCTTCTTCATAATGTGGAACACTTGTTCATAGAGGCTCCGAAGTATTCCTTTTCTCCTGTGCTTAGTGTCAGTGGCCACTGCCCACACTCCACCAAATCGAACTACTCCACCACGTATCAGATTGTGACTGTTTGCGAAGAATGCCAAGTTAGCAACAACATCCCCATTATGAGTAGCAATGTAGTCCCAGTCCTCATGCTCTGGTTTATTCATGTAATTCTTCCATGATTCAACCCATACTTCTTCAAAGCTTTCTATCTCCTTGAAGACTCTCACAAGCATATCGACGGTCTGCTCTCGATCTTCTTCTCTTGCCTCGCGAATCTCGTACATCGAATCCAACTTCCTAGACACAGAGCCGTCTTCAAATGTATATAAAGATGAGTTATGACGCCATTAAAATATAAAATAAGGCATATCAGGCCTTCATGGTATAATTAAAATCATTAAAACACCTATTTTGATGAATTTAAATTAAGGTGGATATAGTGAATAATATCGATGTATTGTAGAATTAACGCCAAGTTGAATTGAGGTTCCTGGTCCAAACACGAGAAAACTATCTTCACCCTGAGTGTGAAATTCTCCTTTTCGATTCGAAACTAATCATTACTACCATCACGAGCACAAATGCAATGGAGGAATTGATGAAGATTGAGTTTGCCATACTCAAAACAACACCCTCAAAATCATATACCCCAATAACTATTGAATAATCCCAATCTTGATTCAGAATTTCTCCAACAAAATAGAGTAATCCATTAGAGTCCATATACATATCAAAAAATTGAGGAATCTCTTGGTAATCATATAGATCTTCGCTGAAGGAGAGTGTTCTATTAAGCAATTGATTACCACTACTGTCAAGTTGCAAAAGAAGACGTCCTGGATGGAATCCGTATATCCAGAGAAGAACGAAGATTGTTTCATTAGGCCCATCGACGGCTGATGAGATAGTAACAAAATCCCACCAATCTTGTGTGTATTTTATGCCATAAATCGAAGACCAATTTTGTTCTCCTTCCATATTATGACAGATTAGATTGACCGTTCCGTATGATGCTGGATGTATTGTTAATACATTCCCATTTTTGAGTGTATATGCATCATCAAAATTGCCAATCACGGACCAGAAACAATCACCATCATCATCCCATAAAGAAAGAAGATTTTCGGTTCGAGTGTATATGTTCCCATTTTCACAAACCTCAACATCTTGTACTCTATCCCATTGGGTTGCTCCAAAATTCCTCTCCCACAATATTTCTCCATTGTTATCCAATTTAATGAGAACATTTCGCTCCGAAAAAAGTGCAGTTGAAATGCCTATGAATATCTCACCCTCGGAATTAACACCCACATCCCCTGGATAATCACTCGCAGAATAATCGAGAGTTGTATTCCACAATGGTTTACCATTAACATCTAGGGCATAGAGTCCAATATTGGATCTCACTCCAGGTCCATATATTGTTCCGATCACATAGACCTTGTATGGAGTTGCTGCAACTGAATGTACTAACATTCCTTCAAATGCTTTCCAAGTCTTGCGCCAAATTTCTTCACCGCGTAATCCAACTCTGGTTAGAGTTGACCCATATCCTATTCCAGCAAGCTCTTGCACTGTAAGTACATATAGACTATCATCGGAAGCCATGAATGAATCTCTAAAAGGATTTGAACTGCCAACTTGCCATGAATTATTAAATGCGGGCGCTTCAACTTCAACTCTCTTATCTGATCGCCTGTGGAGTGCGCTCAATCCCATTTCAGTGATATCCAGGATAATTGATCCATTGATGTCTCGCCATAACTGCATACCATTGTCATCCAGGAGACGCCAAGTTGGTACTAAACCAATTGCGAGTTTTGCAGCAGGAAGGGACTCTTGGTCACTTCCAGTTGTGAGTTTCTCAAATAAATCACTGAAATGTATACGTGAAATTGTGTGGGAATTTAATCTATAGGAATATTGACTACCTCCGAACCTTGTAATCTCCTGCCAGATACCGTCTGGATGGATGAACCAAAATCTAACCTCGAACAATCCTGAGGAATACTGACTTAGGAAACTACCAGTCCTAGTTAATTGGTATCTAAGTGAGAGGTTCAGGCTTGAAGGTATGGTGTTCAAGTTCCATGTGAAATCTTGGGAGAAATATACAAACTCCTGACACTGGGGGATAATTCCACTTGTGTCAAAAACCAGCTCCGTTCCTGGAACATGAGTCCAGTTCAGAGTAACAATGCCTCCATTATTCTCTGATGAAGAGTTCTTGTACTCGAATGAAAACTCTTCAGATAATCCTTGAACGGAATATTCAGGTTTCACTGTCAGAATCGGGTCAGGTAGTAGTTCCTGCGATTTGTAAATCTCAGAACTCCTTAATGACGTATTAGTTGATACTGGGTGAGCATCTATAGAATATGAAAATGACACTAAGATTACAAGTACAATGATGATTGATGTCCACCCGCGCAATCTCATTATTTTCCAAGTATATGACCACCTTGTGGAATAAAACTGAAGGGATTAAAGCAGTCCCGATGAAAAGTGATTGAAAAAGAAAGAGAGAGGGAGCGCGAATGCACTCCCATTATTCAAATTAGTAGTTGGGTGATGAGTAGCCGTTCTCTTCAGCTGGTGCTCTGTAAGGGCGTTTGCTCTTACGGTACTTCTTCCAGCGCTTCTGGCCCCACTCTCCTTGCCACCACCAGCCCTTTCCAGCCTGGCGGTACATTGGAATCTTCATTGAAGCCATCAGAACGGTCCAAAGGTTTGTTATGACGATGATAAAGACGATGAACACCCAAATCAAATTCAGTGGTATCCAACCAATGACTTCTGGGATCAACAGACTTAGCTCCTCGAATGTCATAAGAGTCCAGCCCATTGAATCACTATAACTGTAGACTCCAATCACTGGGAATGCAATATTGATCAGGAACATGGAGAATACAATCCATGCACCTCCAACTATTGCTTCCAGTGAGAGGTTCACGTTGTTCTCGCCAAAGAGGAAGAACATCAGGTTCACGATGGCTTCCACAAACAATAGGATAACAAAGACGTTGACGAAGAGTAGTGCTTCAGCGGTGAGGATTGATTGCATGAATGGAGAAATTACCACAGCGGCAAATATCAATCCAAAGAAGAATCCTGCAGCTGCATCAGACCTTGGCTTTGGTTTGAAAGCACCACTAGCAACTCCGAGTACACTCTCCAATGTAGTCTTCTCGGTAGGAGGTTTCTTTTTGTCGTCAAAGTATGATAGACCACCGATGATGATGAAGGCATAGATGAGTGACATCACTACCATCATTGCAATACTATACTGGAAGGTGACCATTCCCCAGAATCCTGGGACTGCGTAGCTCACAATGGATGCTCCAACTATGAAGATGGCTCCTAGTGCTATCAATGTCAATGCAATCTTAACTAATGGAGTGGCATATTCAGCAGGTACGGGACCTACTTTCTTACCTGTGCCAGCCCATTCATGAGCTGCATCTTTGGGATCTCCAAAGCGCTCAATAGCCAGCATTGCAGAACCGTGGCTCATTTCGCCTCGACCAAGATTCTCTGCCTCTTCAATGAGGTGAGTTCGAATCTCTGCAATTATATCTTCACTTCCTAGAGGTAAGTAGATCTTTACTCGCTCTAGGTATTTTTCAATCAAATCAATAGGCTTGTCTGCCATTAATATACAACTCCTTTACTTAGTTTCTTCATTTCTTTAGATAGCACAGACCATGTTTCCATCATCATTCCCAAGGC
>DAOWDY010000272.1 GCA_030638785.1 Candidatus Thorarchaeota archaeon | reverse complement strand
TGGCATATAATAACATTAATTCCACTTTATTACTTATATTTTTAGGACCCCTGAGAAAGTGCTCTGTCAACCAGTCATTGAATGGGTAAAATTGGCAGCTATTATACCAGATGCGTCCAAACCTAATAGTCTATCTTCTTCTAAGGATTCATAGGATTTCCTTCTACATGACATCTGGGTCTCTGAGTTCATACATACCACTACCTCTGCATTTGTATGAGCGGCGAGTATAGCTGGCTACACGTAGGTGTTCCAGTTCTTTCACTCCTTTATTTGCCAATTCGCGAATGTTTGGATCTTTGTCCTCTTGTGCAGTAATCAGGGCCTCCAAAGCCTTCGTTCCCCCCCACAATCGAAGTGCGTCAACTACATTGTATCGGACGCGCTCTGATTCATCTGACATGGCCAGGATGAGCTTGTCAATTACATGTGTTCGATTCTCTTCGACCTTATTTGACATCATTATGAGCCCATGAGAAGCGTTGATTCTAACCTCTACTTCGTGATCAAATAGGGCCTTGAGAAGCGGCGGAACCACTCGTACTTCCCTGAGTTTTCCTAAGGAATACACTGCATTGAAGCGGACAGGCAAGTACTCATCCTTGGTCATTGCTTTAGTCAGCGCGCGGATTATCTTACCTTGAAGAACGAGGTCCCAGTATGAAGATAGGTGTCCCAACGCCCACGCAGAGTTTTGCCGCACATTTCGATGTGGGTCTCTAAGGGCCTTCATAAGGTGCTTGGCTGCTTTTCGATTGCCAACTCGGCCGAGAGCTTCAGCAATACCGATGCGGACATTGTGAACCTTACTACTAAAAGCTGGAAGAAGAAATGAAAGAGACCCCACTCCTAATTGACCTAGCGCATACACAGCGTTTTTTCTAACTTGCAGAGAAGTGTCTTCTAATGCCTTAAACAAAGGAATAGTCGCAGAGGGAAGATAGGTTTTACCCAGTGATTTAGCGGCTTCCTCTCTTGTTGCATCGTCACTGTCGGAAAGTTTGGTGAACAACCCATCAAGTTTGAGTAAACCAGAGGCGGTCTCGGTGGTTTCTCTATCGATCTTTTGTTTGACAACTGACTTCAGCAGAGGGGTGATTGTCTTGATCTGTTCGCGAGAGGCTAGAACCACAGTAAACAACTTGAGATAGGCTTGGAGTTCATCCTCTTCAAACTTCTTTGCTTTTTTATCTGTTAATATTGAGACTAGCGGATCAGCCACGTCTACACCAGAACTTCCGAGACGTGAGATGGAGTCGAAAGCATAACCGCGATCAATAGATACATTTTGTAGGTATATCTGTATAAGGGGTCGGACCACTTGCGGTAGTTTTATTCTTCCCAGAGCTTTTATCGCATTTCTTCGTCTCCTGTTATCTTCCTCGTCTTCACCTGGGTAATTGTAGATTCCTAATATTGGTTCTACTGCCCTTGGATCATTTAAGGTGATATCGGTGTTGATGAGTGCTTTAAGGAAAGCATATCGGATATCATGGTCAATATCCTGCAACACTCTGATTATGAGATCTTGAGCTGTCTTTCCCATCGCTATCAGTTCCGTCCACTTGCATCTAGCGAAGAGATCCCAAGTAGTTTCTTCCGGATTGGATGGCTGCCAGTCAAGCTGAGATAATGCTTCAGCTGCTTCCATGCGGACATTTTTGTCACTGGCTAATAGAGCACCTACAAGAGGAACCACCGCCCGTTTATCATGCAGTCTACCCAAAGCTAGAGCTGCTGCAGCTTGGATTTCTGGATTTTGATCCTGAAGCTTTTCGACCAAGGTATCATATACTTGTTTGTTACTAAGGCCTCCCAAGGCTCTGATGATGCTTGCTTGAACCGAAGGACGTTTGTCCTCTATTGCTTGAGATAGTATTTCGAAAGACCGAGCTTCACCTATGTCATCTATTATTTTCACTACAGCAATGCTGACGTTCTCGTCTTCATCACCAATAAGAGGAAAAAGGGAATCTAAGGCTGGTTCGCCAATCACAACAAGTGCCCGACTCGCCCAAACACGATGATTCTCCTGCTCAACGAGGATACTAATGAGGTTCTCAATCGCTTCATCGCCACCTATCTTACCAAGCGTTACCATTGTTCTTTCCCATACACTTTCAGAGTCATCTACTGAAGCTTGGCTCAAGATGGGTTTCACAGCTCGTTTATCTCCAAGGTCACCAAGTTGGTTAATTGCCATCACATGGATGATGGTCCTTTTGTCCCCTAGTAATTGGATAAGCGCATCGAATGAGCTGTCTCTAAAGTGGCTCAAGTCGATCTTCTCAGATGTTGTTTCAGCCATTGGAGAAACATCTTGAAAAGTGCGACTGGATTGAATTCGCAGTGTTACAATACCCTCAGGGGTGATGCTGTCTACCCAACATCCGGTATGTGTACCCCAGACCCCGACATCTGTATATTGACGGTCGTACTTTGTATGTAATAATGCCCATCTATTAAGTTCCTCTAGATGTGCCACCGCACTTGGAGCAGATTTGGCTTTTCCAATCCAATGATGGACTACACGAGCAGAGTAAGGGTCTCCACCTAAACGATCCGTGGTAGGGTCTGTAGTCGTGCCCTCATAATCTGCTTCCGATTTAATCCACAACCAAGGTCCTAGCACTTGAGTCTTAATCTTTACTTTAGGAGGATCATCAGGACTGAAGCTCATATATCTATGTACATAACTGCTTTGTACATCCACAACCTCATCAATTAGAGTTTCTCGAAGAGAATCTGTGAACTTCATTGTCAGTGCCTCCTAGTTGAAGTTTGTAGAATCAATCAGGATTCTCAATGATTATTCAGATTCTTTTATCGTGATAAATTCCCTTGTTACTATATTTTCGTCACACAGAGATTGTTGTTCGCATGAGCTTGCTTTAAATCCAGTTGCACAGACCTCTCATATTCGGATGTATACGAGTCTGTGACGTATAATGAATGAAGCTAATGACCTACTACTCAAGTCAGCTGAGTCAGGCGACCTTGAAGGCGTGAAGATAGCTCTAGAATGGGGGGCGAATGTAAATATCCAGGATGATTTGACGAAACAGTCAGCATTGCATAAAGCATCTAGAAAAGGACACGTGATGATTGTAGAGTATCTCTTGAAGAATGGTGCTAACCTGTCATTGCGGGATACTGAGCATATGACAGCGCTTCATATTGCTACGCGTGATGGCTCAATTGAATTAGCAAAGTGTATCTTAGAGATGTCCGAAAAGATACCGGAGAGTATCCTCAGTGAGGCGGTTGACGTGGGATACCTGTCAGCCACTGGAAATAAGGCACTTGTGAAGATGATTGAGGACTATAAGATAACAATGGCTACACCGAATACTGGCGGGAGTGAAAAAGCTGACAGGCAATTGCTGGAAGCATCTCATGACGGTAATCTTGAGGGTGTAAAATCAGCATTAAAAAAGGATGCAAATGTCGAAGTCACAGATGAAAGAGGAATGAAAGCAATTCACTGGGCTGCATTAAGAGGCCACACGAATATTGTTGCGTTACTCCTTGAGAAGGGTGCTGATTTCAATGGGAAAAATGTCACCGATTGGACTCCGCTCATGCATTCTAGTTTGGAAGGTCATATCGAGATAGTTAAGTTGCTGCTTAACAAAGGTGCTCAAGTCAATGCTATGACGCCTGTATCAGGCACTGCACTGTTGTTTGCATCATGGAACGGACATGAAGAGATTGTCAAGCTCTTACTCTCAGCGGGTGCGGATCCAACAATAGAGCTTAGCGGAACGGATAGAGATGACGGTGCAACAGCTATCGATTTTGCACGACGTACCGGACATATGAGCATCGTAAATCTACTTCTGAAATCTCAGGAAACCTTGGATGACGCTGAATAGCTCTCTCGCTCTTGTGATACATCCACAATCTGTACAAGAATCTAGTGTGAGTGCACTATTACTTGGCTCTTACAAGCATCCAGAAGTGCGTTTCTCCAGCCTGTCCAACATTTCTAGCAAACACAATCTGAAAATTGGCAGACTTGAGTAGCTCAACAGTCTTCGGAGGTTCATGGTAGCTCCAGTACATTGGAACAGATTGAAATTCATCCCACTCCCACACTCCATCAGTTCCAGGTGTTTTTGAACCAATACTGAACAAGAGAGCACCTCCCTCCTTGAGAATACGACGAAAGTTCAAGATGAGACTGAAGTGCCTGGTCCTTGGGATGTGAAAGACAGCATATGTTGAAACAATACCATCAAAGGTTTCGTTATCAAACTCAAGAGCAGTCATATCTCCTACTATGAACTCTGCCTCTGGAATACGATGTTTCGCGATATCAATCATCTTCTGAGAAATGTCAATCCCAGTTACTTGAAATCCATTGTCAACAAGAGCTCGGGCGACTACACCTGACCCACAACCAGCATCTAGGATATGACCACCGGGTTTTACAAGGCTCATTAATTCATTAAGCTCAGTTTCATTATTGAAGAGATCACGGTACTCATCATATTGACTAGCTATTTTGTCATATCCCTCTCTTACGATATCCTTAGGATCCTTTTTCATAGGACAATACCACCTGTTTTTGATAAGCGGGTCATGATTTGAACATGACAATGATTGCTATCACCAGTACAATGAGACCTGCTAGAGCAATGATTACAGAGAGCATTATTGGGTTTGGGAATGCACTCCCCACAAAGCTCGCCCGTGGCAGTAATAATGGAATGGAGGATGCGCAAATTAAACCAATACCCAAGATTAGCGTAATTTGAAACCTGTTCATAGATATCTCCCTCTCGAATTATTCAGGGATTAGTTTTCAGAAGTTGGTAAAAAGTGTTGACTATTGACGTGATTCATTGAGTGCAATTGTATAAATAAAACCTCAATTAATGATATGAGCAGTGTTGAAGATAGAAATATCATATCTTCCAGAATTACAGTTGGTGTGGATTTAGGGATGTCGGTTAAATTAGATTCAATATAATCGAAAATTATTTCAACACAGAAATCCCATAAACCATTTCATAAATGGTGGATGCCCATGCGACAAAACCAGGAAATTCATCCAGTCAATATTGGTATGTTACTGACAAGGAATTCACAGTATCGCCCCAATCATGTCGGAATAGTAGTTGAGGACACCCAACTTACCTATCAAGAGTTTAACAAGAGTGTTAATTGTGCAGCCAATATGCTACAAAACCGTGGTGTGGAAAAGGGTGACAAGATAGCATTGGTCTTACCAAATTGCCTTGAATTGCTTGAACTGTACTGGGCTATAGCTAAACTTGGTGCAGTAGCTGTACCATTGAGTACGCTACTATTAAGTCGTGGATATAAATCACTCATCAATGATTCAGATGCTAAGATTGTCATAACGAGTTCTCAGTACATGAGCATCCTAGAAGAGATCAAACCTGAATTGACCGATGTCAGGGAGTTTATTCTCATTGATAGCTCCTCAATGGTTGAAAACCAGAATTATCAATCACTCAAAGCAGAAGCTAGTGATGAAGAACCGGAGGTTGCGGAAATAGATGAAAATGACTCCTATAATATAATCTATAGTAGTGGAACAACTGGTCAACCAAAGGGCATCGTACTCTCGCATTATGTCAGGTCGTATTATGCTACTCTATTTGCATCGAGCTTTAGAATGACTCCTGAAAGTATTATCATTCATTCTGGCTCTATTGTATTCAATGGAGCTTTCGTTACCATGATGCCAGCTATGTTACTTGGAGCCACATTCATTTTGAAACTCAAGTTTGATGCTCAGGAATTCATTGAAACAGTCAAACGCGAAAAGGTCACTCATGTGATTATGGTTCCTTCACAATTGATTGCGATTCTAAATGCCCCGAACTTCTCGATAGAATCTTTGGAATCGTTGGAAATGATCTGCTCTGTTGGAGCACCATTGCATATGGATGTAAAAGAAAAGCTCACTCAGCTCCTACCAAATCGGTTTTACGAGCTTTATGGATTAACGGAAGGTTTCCTAACTGTCTTGGATAAAACGCATTATGCCAACAAGTTAGAATCGGTAGGCATTCCCCTACCATTCTATGAAATGAGAATTGTGAATGATAAGGATGAGGATGTTCCGGTAGGAGAGATCGGAGAAATAATTGGAAAAGGACCCACATTAATGACAGAGTACTACAAGCACCCTGAATTAACCGCAGAAGCTATGAGAAATGGATGGCTTCATTCTGGTGATTTAGGTTATCTAGATGAAGATGGGTTCCTCTATTTGGTGGATCGGAAAAAAGACATGGTTATTTCTGGGGGAGTTAATGTCTATCCAAAGGATATCGAAGAGGTTGTAGCACAACATCCATCTGTGAAGGAAGTCGCAGTCTTTGGAGTTCCAGACGAAAAATGGGGAGAAGCCTCGGTGGCAGCTGTGTTACTTCGAGATTCTATATCGATAGCCCCAGATGAACTGATGAAGTGGGTCAATGAGAGGGTTGGAGCAAAGTTTCAAAGAGTTAAACAAGTTCTCATTCTCGATGATTTTCCCCGAAGCTTATCGGGTAAGATACTCAAACGAGAACTTCGTAAGAAGTTTGAAGATGGGAAACAGTAGCACGTTTCACTTAGTAGTTCAATCGAAATTCTTCTTTAGCCAATCTAATATGCAATAATTGCTTAGCTGAGCGAACAATGGTCAGGCGTGATTTAAGAATTCCTCAAATCCGGCTCGAGTACTCATTTGATTTTTCGTCATTACTCTTCGCCATAGAAACGAACGGCATTCTCCCAGTATATCTTCCTTAGTACTCGATCAGGTAGAGACAAGCCATTGATGAGCGTTCCTCCAGTGTTCATTGTGTCCTTATCCTTGAACGGCAGAGGCATCCCTCGCACATCAGTTTCAAACAGCAGACGAAGGGCTAGGTATCTAAGGTCATAATAATTCTTGCTGCCAAATCGCCATTTGAAGCGAAGGAATGCGATGCAGTCTGTTCCGAAGACAACTCTGTCCTGGTACTTTATCAGAAATTCCCTTGACTTCTCAGGGTCTCTGCTGAGCTCCCTTACCATCCATCTAGCTGAGGCTGTATCGACATTGAAATTCGGATAGGAATCCATCCAACGGGCCAGGTTTGAGATTCTATCCATTTCAGGCTGTGCAGCAAAATGGGCTAGCTGAAATCTAACATCAGGATGCCTTGCAATTGCCGCCTCTAACTCGCTG
>DAOWDY010000190.1 GCA_030638785.1 Candidatus Thorarchaeota archaeon | reverse complement strand
GCGTGGTGTTCGATTCCGAAGAATGGCTTATTGGATTCTTAGAAGAGTAATGCGAGCAGGTGCAATAGGCTGTGAGATTATAGTTAAGGGCAAACTATCAAGTAGACGTGCCCGATATCAAAAGTTCAAGCAGGGAACCATAGCAAAAACTGGTGAGCCTGCAACTGTATTTGTTGATGAATCAGATGACAAGGCAGTTCTGAAAGCTGGAGTGATAGGTGTCAAGGTCAGAATAATGAGGCCTGATGCAAAATTACCTGGTGTAATCAAAGTCAAGAAGCCCAAGGCAAGAAAGACCAAGCGACCAATAGTTGCCGCTGAAGATCTTGAGAGCAAGGATGTTGCAACCGAAGAGGGTGTTCCTGTTGTTGATGAAGGACTTGAAGGAATCACTGACCTTGATGAGCTAAGAGAGCTGGAAGAACTTGATGGACTCGAATTACTCGATGAACCTGAAGTAGAGACAGAAAAACCCTCTACTGAAGAACCAACAGAGGAGCCAGCTCCAGAAGTAACAGATTCGCCAGCTGAAGACAAAGAATCTCCAGCGAAGGAACCTGAAGAAGATGCTGCTAAAATTATAGATCCCTCAGAAGATCTGAAGGAACTAGATGAGCTAGAATCTCTAGATGAGGGAGGCGAGTAGGATATGCCACAGCTTACTGCTAAAGACATTCGCAAGCTAACCCCCACAGAGCGAAAGAAGAAGCTCGATGAGTTGTACAATGAGCTATCCTCAATTCGCATTGAGCTCACCACAGGCGGGGGCACAGATAATCCTTACAAGACACGTGCAGTCAAGAGAGCAATTGCTCGCATTCTAACAATCGCGCGTGAAGAGGAGTTGGAGGTTACTAGATGACCCCGATTACTCCCCTTAACATCCTCAATCACGAATTGATAGGGTTGGAAACCCATGTGGTAGGGTCAAGAGACCCCGGTCACGTATCCAAGAAGGGTACGGTTGTTGCCGAAACAAGAGAGATGATTCAACTTGACACAGCAAATGGTGAAGTTCTACTTTCCAAGGAAGTCTGTGTCTTTCAAATCACGCTTCCAGATGGAACAGTAGTCCAAGTGGATGGAAACCTCCTCAAAGGACGTCCAGAGGACCGAATGAAGAAGCGTCAGAACAGGAGATGGTGAAGATGGCTAAGAATGAACCAAAGGTTCGTAATATCGGGATTCCGAATATAGAACCCCCTGAGAAGGTCTGTGATGACCACAATTGCCCATTCCATGGAAACTTATCAGTTAGAGGTAGAATGATGGAAGGAATTGTAACTAGCGTGAAAATGCATAAAACAATCACGTTCCAGATGGACTATCTAGGCCTGGTTAAGAAGTACTCGCGTTATGAACGCAGGCGATCAAAGAAACACGCTCATCTTCCACCATGTATCGACGTAAAGGTTGGTGACACTATCAAAGCCGTGGAATGTCGCCCACTTAGCAAGACCGTATCTTGCGTAGTGGTATCTGCAACACCAAGCGGTACTGAAAAGGAGGAATAAAACGTGTCAAGGAAGATTGGAAGAGGAATTCGAAAATTTATTCCTAGGATTGCTCGAGGGTTGCCAGTTGGAGCGAGGATCTTGTGTGCCGACAACTCTGGCGCAAAGGAGCTCAAACTCATTTCCGTCTACGGCTACAAAGGCAAGCTAAGAAAGCTCAACAAGGCGGGAATCGGCGACAGAATAAGCATTACAGTGACTAAGGGAAAGCAGGAACTTCGAAAGCAGGTCTTACAGGCTATCGTCGTCAGACAGAGAAAACCATTCAGAAGGCCTGATGGTACATGGATGCAGTTCGAAGACAATGCAGCAGTATTGGTTAAACCAGGTGGCGAGCCACAAGGCTCTGAACTCCGAGGTCCAATGGCTCGTGAGGTTACCCTAATGTGGCCACGAGTTGCAGCTATTGCATCCAAGATTGTGTGAGGTGAACAAGTTGGTTAAGAAGACAAGTCCAATATCTCCCAGGAAGCAGCGGCGCCATATCTACAAGTCACCACTGCACACTCACAAGAAGATGCTCAAGTGCAGAATAGATGAGTTCCTCAGAGAAGAATACACGATGCGCTCACTTGTCCCTAAGAAAGGAGACCTCGTTCGAATAATGAGAGGTCAGTTCAGGGACACAGAGGGCAAAATTCTCCAAATCGATTACAAGAAGATTCGCATATTCGTTGACAGTGCTACTACAACGAAAGCAGATGGGAAAGAGGTCCAGATTCCTTTACATCCATCAAATCTTATGCTCGTCAAGTTAGAGCTTGATGACGAACGAAAAGCCCTCTTGGAGAGTAAGACTTTACAATTTGCGGAGAGTGAGTAAATGGCAAGAAGAGGTCAGAAAAAGCACCTAAAGCGGTTGCCAGCGCCAAAGAATTGGCCAATAAAGCGGAAGCATGGCAAGTTCACTACTAGACCAATTCCTGGACCCCATGGTAAAGAGGAATGTCTTACATTGGCACTCCTTCTAAGGGAAGTTCTTGGACGCGCAGAAAATATGCGTGAAGTGAAGGCAATAATTTCCTCCGGAGATGTCCATGTAGATGGTAGACCAAGGAGAAACGCTCGCTATCCAATAGGAATCATGGATGTTATCGAAATCAAATCCTCTGGTGACAGATTTAGACTTGTACCTAAGATTCGAGGTGGTCTTCGTCTTGTTAAGATAGATGAGGCTGAAACCAAGTTCAAACTCAGTAGAATTCAGAAGAAAATGATGATTCCCGGTGGAACCGTCCAACTAACTCTTCATGATGGTAAAAACATCTTGCTACCAGAAGGAGCAAAGCCATCCGATTACAATACACTCGACACATTGGTGATTTCCGTTCCAGAGCAGAATCTGATGGAAACCATTCCTCTTGACAAGGGTGCTTATGCCGTTGTCACAAAGGGAAGGAATGTTGGAATGGAAGGGAAAATCATTGAGATTGAGAAACGAATTGGCACACACGCCAGTACGGTCACAGTAGAAGATCCAAGCGGAAACAGGTTCCAGACTGCACTGGAATATGTGTTTGTTATTGGAAAGAATAAGCCCAAGGTGAGTCTCGGTGAAGCAGGAGGGGATGCAGAATGAGTGACGTAGACCTACCCAATGAACAACTCTTCATTGTAGACTGGGAAGCATATCCAATGCGACAACCCTTTGTTGCTAAAGTCGTCGTCGACATGTGCACTGGAGGTGGGGAACCATTGGCCCGTGCATCCTCTATCCTAGAGGAGCTGACTGGTCAGACCCCAATGCAATCTCGTGCAAAACAGACCGTACGTGACTTTGGTATCAGGAAGAAAGAAGCAATCGCTGTAAGAGTTACTCTGAGACACAAAAAAGCCAAAGAGTTTCTAGAAAAGGCTCTGAAAGCAAAAGAGGATATCCTTCTAATCAAGAACTGGGATGATGATGGTAATTTTGCATTTGGTATTGCTGAACATATCAATGTACCAGGAATAAAGTATGATCCACAGAAGGGGATTCAAGGCATGAATATCACCGTCTGTATTGAACGACCCGGATACCGAGTAAAACGCAGACGCCGACAGCGTGCCAAGGTGCCTTACAGACACAGATTGACCCCTGAAGAGAGCATGGTCTATGTGAAGAATACGTTCGGGATTGAGATTCTCGAAAAGGAGCGCGAGCGAACATATCTGTTCTGAGGTGATTAATGATGAGTGCGAAGAAAGAACGAGGAAAACGTCGAAAGAAGATGGGTAAAGGCAGCAGGAGATGTATCCGCTGTGGCACACATCAAGCGATTATCCGCTCCTACGGACTGAACATGTGCCGACGCTGTTTCAGAGAAACAGCAGTGAAACTCGGCTTCAAGAAGCTGAGTTAGGGAGGTTGGAAGAAAGATGACACTACTAGACCCGTTGGCTGACGCAATGGCAAGTATCTACAACAGTGAGGTTGTAGGAAAACCAGAGGTTGTAATAGCTCCCGCATCAAGCCTAATCGAGAGAGTACTGCAAGTTATGCAGTCAAAAGGCTATATTGGTGAGTTTGAGAGAGTCGATGATGGTAGAGCCGGAATGTTTCGTATCCAATTGATGGGCCGTACAAACAAGTGCGGGGTAATCAAACCAAGATTCCCCGTTAAGCGTGACGGCTTTGAAAGGTACGAGAAACGCTTCCTACCCGCCTACAATTATGGAATATTGATAGTCACAACCCCCATGGGTGTGATGACTCATAGTGAGGCCAAGACCCGCGGTATAGGCGGTCGATTATTGGCCTATGTATACTAAGGAGATCGAGAGATGTCAAACGCAGCGTACGAAAAGAGGTTGGAGATTCCTAGTGACTGCCAAGTCACAATCGAGGAAAAGACAATCACCGTCAATGGACCTAAGGGAACACTCTCCAGAACATTCCCTGAACCTCTAGTCCAGTTCAAGCTGGATGGCAATGAGGTAGTGGCATCCACCGATATCTCCAGGAAGAAAACACGAGCCTTAGTGGGAACAGTACTTGCACACACTCGAAACATGTGCACTGGTGTACAGCATGGTTATGAGTATACTCTAAAGATTGTATACTCACACTTTCCAATGACTGTTGAAGTCAGGGGTGAAAAAGTATTCATCAAGAACTTCATCGGTGAACGCGGAATGCGCTCCGCCAGACTGATTGGAGATGTGGAGGTAAAGACCACAGAGGACGAGGTAATAATCAGCGGAATCGACATCGAACACGTGTCACAGAGCGCCGCTAACATTCAACTTGCCACAAAAATCCGTGACAAAGACCGTCGAGTATTCTTGGATGGAATCTATGTCATTAGGAAACGTAAGGGCGAGGTAGTGAAATCTATCGTATAGGAGGCAAGACGATGTCAAAGAAGCCCCAACTTGGTGATGTACCAGGAATCGGTCCGAAGATGGTGGAGAAGCTCCGAGAAGCAGGGGTCAAAACTCCCGTATCACTATCCAAGGCCGATGCTGAGAAACTAGCAGGCAAAGTGGAAGG
>DAOWDY010000234.1 GCA_030638785.1 Candidatus Thorarchaeota archaeon | reverse complement strand
GTCAGATTTACCATGATAGAAGAGAGGGTCTGATGAGTACATTCGCAAAGTTCGAAACCTTTCCTATTTGGAACCTTCCTGTGGACCATCCTGTAAACATAGCATATGAGGCGGCAACAGCTGATATCGGTGACTACAATTGTCTTGATCCGTTTCACAAGGAGGCCTATGATACTAAGGCAACCAATTACAATAGAGATGTGGAGAACTTCTCCATAATTCAGAAAATCATTGAGAAGATTACTCCTGATGGAGATCCCCTAGTAGATATCAAGAGTCCTACAGACATGGGAGTCAATATGGCTAAAGAGGGGATAACTGACGACAATGTAGTACGACAAGCAAGCATTGACGAGATTGTACGACGGTATTACCAATACCAGAGGGATTTCGTCGAGGGCAATGTCACGCATGATACACTTGACCGCATGGACAGAATAATGCAACGCGTGAATGCAAAACCAGAACATCGTGCAGTAGCAATTCATGCTAATAGAGCTCTAGAAGAGAGTACGAAAAGATCAAAGATTCTACAAAGAGAGATGCACACGGGAGCCGCCATAGAGATCCACCCCAAGGATAACACTCCGGTCATTCTCATTGGAAAACAATCAAGGATTCTTACCTCAGAATCTGCTGCACTTCTCAATGCTGTCAAATACCTGGCAGGCATTCCAAAAGAGATTGATGTTCTTTCGCCAATCATCATCGAGAGCATAATGAAATTGAAGGAACAGATGCACCTGGTAGATACCAGTCTCGACGTCAAGGAAGTACTCGATGCTCTTGCAGTAAGTGCTGTCTTCAATCCTAACGCTGCAGAATGTGTCAATGTGTTGACAGACGTTCATGGTTGTGAAATGCACAGTACGCATCTTATGGGTCGTGGATGCGAAAAATCTCTGAAGGAATTAGGTCTGAACCTTACAACAGATGCTAGAATTCCCCTGGTCAACAATTGGTAACTATGCTTGTTTATTATGGACACCAAATTGTTCTGAAGGGAGCTTGAAGATCCCTCATTCATTCGGACTCGAGTACCTGGCCTTCAAATTATCACACGCGTAAACACATATAAGATAAATAACTATAGTTAAAAGACTATTCAAGGTCTGTGACCATGTCGCTGACCTAAAGAATCAATAAAAAACCAAAAAAGGTGATTAAAACGAGTCAAGAAAATGATCCGTCTAATATGATAAAAATGATTGCCGATGCTCCACCAGAGCAGCGACAAATGATGCTTGCTGAAAGACTTCAGATGATATCCTCTCAACCCATAGACCAAAGGGTTCAGTCTGTCAAGGGGATTGTGATGGGAATGCATCTATCCGACTCAAAAAGGAGAGCTGTATTTCAATGCGCTCTTGCTGAAGCGCTTACTGAACGAACAGAAGAAGAGCGACAAGCCATATACATTGGCAGAGCTAAAGCAGGTCTATTAGTATCAAAAGAAATTGATAGCTCCATCTACCAAGGCATCGTTGATGAAGTGTTTGACTGGCCACACGATAGACGCAATAAGATAATTGGTGGTCTTGAAAAGGCTCATGAAACACTCAATCTGGCTAAGCCTGATTTTCAGATGATGATAGAGAAGGCCAGAGCTTAGGTCTAGTTAGACATCAGAAAAGCAGACATACAAGAGAAACAGTTGAATTTCTCATTTTATCAAGGGAGCTTTATGCTCCCTCATTCTTCTTTTTAGTTCAGAACCTTTTTCATCCTGAGATCCAGGGATGTGTCACTCAGTTATGTCTACCAGAGGGGTCAAACTAGAGTTGGGTGTTCTACATTGATATGTCATATTCTTGCTGGAATCTCTCCCATGCTTAATCACTCGGTCATCTAGATCCCTGATTTCACGGGCGATAGCAAGACTCTCTGAAATTGTCAGACCTAGTCGTTCAGCTACAAGTATCAAGCTGGTCTGGGATCGTTTCATCACAATATCATGTACCAACTTCTCCCAGTGTTTCTTGAGAAGTAGACGCAGACTAGAGAGCACAACAAAATCAAGCAGCCATGTGTTTGCAGGTTTGCCTAGTGGGGTTGGAGGTCCTTTTCGCTCGCCATCAACAGTAGGTGCCACTAGACTTCGATGAATCATCATATCTTTTACGAATAATGTAGTTCCTGTTCTTTTTGAATACCAATCGGGATTACTAGCTCGATGTGTAGTTGAACTAATACTTGGATATCCCCCGTCCTTCCAGAACGACGCTGAGAATTCATATATCTTATCCCATCGATCCCATTTTACATAACGGGACTCGTCCAGATTCTGCATCCTTTCTCGTGCGGTGTTAGCATCAGAGGAAAAGGTTCCTGCTGATAATTTTACCAACAGTGCTTCAGCTATTCCATCAGTACCAGCCAAGAATTCCTTCTCCGCCTGTTTCAAAGAATCCTCTGCCAATCTCAAATCATCGGGAAAATCCATTAGAATTACTCCAATCTAGTACAGTATTGTGATTACGGGGAAGCACATAAGACAGCTGTATCAAACAATGAAGAGCGACCGCGTTTTTCAGAGTACTAAGTACGAGGCTTGATGATGGTCTGGACACGCCCTACCTGCCCAGTCTGCAAACGCACCTTAATGCCATGTGGATGAGTAGATGAGTTTGTCAGGATATCTTTCACAATACCTCGGGTGAGCTTGTTGATACGTTGATCCTTCTTCATGACAATATCAACAGTATCTCCCGGATGGATGTTTCTGCGACTTGTCCCAGACTTCTTGGTAGATTGATTCATTCTGACCTTGCGAGCTCGACTTGGGTTATATACATGCTCACACCTGCATACTCAATCTTGACAAATAACTCCTAAAAAGGTTGGAAATGTTGCTGTGAAGAAACTCTACGAATCACTCATTAACTATTAAATCTCAATCAGTGCGGGGACCCGAAATTGAAATCTTGTCAATGTGAGGCTATCGAATCTCATTTCGATGGAAAGAAAGCTGCTAAGGAACTTGAACAGTATCGTAAGGTAGGTCCATCCAAGAATACTAGGATGTTGATTGACGCGATCGTAGCAGAAGGCATCTCCGGAATGACACTTCTGGATATTGGAGGTGGAGTGGGGACCATTCAACATGAACTGCTGAAAGCTGGCGTAAGCAGCTGTTTCAATGTGGAATCCTCACGAGCATATATAGAAGCAACAAAGGAAGAAGCGAACC
>DAOWDY010000162.1 GCA_030638785.1 Candidatus Thorarchaeota archaeon | reverse complement strand
TGCACAAGTAACTTATCTCAAGATAACTGCGACATACGAGGGATTCGAAACCAGAATACGAAGCATTGTCACCAACATTCTACCAATACCCACAGGGCTTGACGTGGATCTGAGTTCAAAGGATGGATTCTTCCAGGATATCGTGTCATACACACTCAACTTCACGGACACGTTGAATGATGTATTTCTTGTTGGTGCTACAGTTGATATCGAATGGGAAGGTGGTTCAGGAAGCATTGTTGATCTGGGAAATGGAACCTACACGATTTCGATGACACTCAATGTTACTACTCCCAAGCCCTATGATGTCAATATTCGATTCACATTATTGAATTATGAAACTGCAACTTTGAAGGTCAGACTTGATCTAGTTCGTATACCTACTTCCATAATTGGACCCGCAACGATAGAAGTTCCAGTTAATGATACATTGACATTTTACTACACGATTAATAATGATGTCACGAATGAAACCATCACAGATGTCTTTGCATTAGCGTACTGGGAAGGTTTGGAAGAAGTAGTACTAGAAACTCATGCTAATGGTAGCTTCATGTTGGTAGTACTTGGAGACCTTCCAAGAGATGGGTATACTATTGCCTTGTCATTTACTAACGACATCTATCAGCTCAGTCCATTTGACATAGATCTCATAATCCGTTCAGTTAGAACCAGCTTGATCGTATCAAACACATCGATATTCACAACACCAAATGCCCCTCTGACTATTACAGTGACATACCTTGATACGGATCACAACGAGGGAATAACTGGTGCAGAAATCTTTGAAACTTCTGATTCTGCAATACAATACAACCCGACCCTGCTGATCACCCCAGGAGATAACGGGACCTATATTCTATCCTTCTTTGTTAGTGGGGGAGGTTTCTTCGAAATCGATCTTAGATTCTCTAGGGGACAATATGAAGATGGTTTTCTGACCATTAACGTAGAATCTGATTTGACTCAAGACCAGATACTTGCACAAACAGTTACATACACGGGAGGAACTCTCCTTATCCTTGCGGCTGCGTTACTATTCCTCTATATCAGGGTCTGGAGTATTCCAAAGCAACTAAGAGCTCTCAATCGAATGATAAAGGCTCTATCAAAGGGTAAAGTACCTAGACCTGCATCAGCACCTTCAAGACACCTTATCGTGCTTGCGATCGTAAATGAGGAACTTCGTCCATCAGGTCTTCAGAAAGAACCAGAAGAAGTCATTGGTGAGAGTATCGAAGCCCATGTTCCAGAAGTGAACGAGTTGTTAGATCGACTTGCAGAGATTACTGGTCTTGGACCGATTGAAGTCGATGCCTTTAGAGCGGACCTAGCTACAATGAAAGCGAGTGAGCGTTCCGGATTCCTGCGTGAAGTCATTGTGCAAGAAGAGGCCCGACGAGCAGATGCTCTTGCAAGAGTTGATGAAATCGTTGAGCCAGATGTTGAGGTAGAAACTCTTGATCAAAGTCCTGAGGACATGGACGAGATTCGCACAAAGCTTCTAACAAAGGGAATGGCTCCTGAGGAGATCGAAGTCATTCTTGAGGAAGCCAAGAATCTATCGAAGGCTGATCTGGAAGCTCTTCTAGATAGTCTGGGTATCAGGTTAGAATAGAAAAGGGAGAGGGGGCTCTTGCCCCTCTTCAAATTTCTTTAAATGAAAGAGTTTTCAATTTCTTCAAGGATTTCAGGGTTTTTCTCGAAGTACTCTCGAGCAGGTTTCAGAATATCAATGAGAGCATCAGCTACAGCTTGTTTCACATCCATGGGATGTATTTTGCTATCCTTGTAGGATGTTTCAAACTCGTCTATTGAGGTAAATTCAATATCCCCACCGAATTTCTCTTTCCTCTTTATCTCCAGCTTACCTAATCTTGGGAAAATAATGAACCTCACCGTGGAAGTGATTGCGTTCAACTCCAAGTCACCCGCAGGACAGTAGGCCTTCTTGATCGTATTCTCAATATTCTCAGGTGAATCAGTCACTCGAATATGCGATAAGGGATCACTTGCGGACATCTTTGACCCTCCACCTTTCAGCGAAGGTAACAAAGGAGTGAAGATGTACGCTCCCTTCTGATAACCAATTGATTCGAGGAGTTCTCTACCAAGCATGTAGATATTTCGTTGGTCAATTCCACTCACTGTGATATCTGCTTCAAGATATTTTACATCAAGAATCTGCAGTAGGGGATAAAGTAACTCGGAAACCTTCGCATCCCCGCTCATTCGCACGACTTCGCTTGCAGCTCGTTTTGCTCTTGTCGTTGTTACTTTGGCTGCTATCCTGTACAAGTCCTCCACATAGTCTTGCTTGTGCTGGTAGGTTGAGCCACGAATGTATTGGAACTTCTTTGCATGTTTCCCCATAACACCTCGGATACACTCTTCGTAGTATTTGGACCTGAGTTCCATTAATTCAAAGGATGTCTTCTGGCTATCTAAGTGAGAATGATAATCTGCAAGAAGAATGGTTCCCTTACCTCCCAACTCAGCCAGTTGAATCAATTTATTGAACGGGATGAGATAAGCGAAGTGGAACGGTCCAGTTGGTGCTGTTCCATAATAGAAGTTGAAATTTGGCTTATCCTTCAGGATCTGCTTAATTTCATCTTCCATTACAACTTCTTCAGAATTGCTTGTTGCTATCTCAATCGGTGTAGACATATCTGCTCACCGCCAGCATCGATGGCGGGTCATGTTTTAAGCTTGCTGGGGCGTTTCGCAATTTCTATCTCTCTTGCGTTTAGTGACTATACCTAAAGCCACGAATCCCACAATGACACTGAACCAGAGAGTAACGAATCTGATGAGAATGGTACTGACTGTGGCTATCGCTGGAATGAAACCCAAAGATACCATAGCTATACCAGCATACCCTTCATACGCACCAACACCACCTGGTGCGAAGATCACTATAGCTCCAATCGCAGAAGCACTAGCATGAATGAAAGTGGCCTGTGCTAGAAGTACGAGAGATGCGGGAGATAATGGTGGGATTCCAGCACCGGTGAGGATACTCAGTAACAACCATAATTCAATGCACTCCATAAACCAACCTGGAACGCTAATAGCAGTTCCAACTAGCATTGGCTTCGGTGAGAGAGTCTTCACCATTGTATCTTCGATGATGTCGAAACTATCTTGGAATCTCTTTAATGGACCAAATGACGTCATTCGCTTGAGAATCATGTCGTAGAATCGCTTGTTTGAAACAACAACAGCTCCAACAACTGCAAGACCTCCAACTGCGGCAACCATGAGTATTTGGTTTCCACCCGAGAATATGAATAGAAACGAAAACCCAGCTAACAGAACCATAGCAAGAAGGTCTGTAACTCTTTCTGAAATAACAACTGGGACTGTTTTTGCAACTGGTGTTCCATCAACATCTCGACAGAAGTATCCCTTCACCATCTCTCCGATTTTGCCCGGACTAACAGTAAGAGTGAATCCAGCAAGAAAGATACTGAAGCTATCTTTGTGAGAGAATTTCACATCAATTCTATTCAGATAATATTGCCACTTGATGTAACGAATAAAATAGTTCATGAAGCTTAATCCCATCATTACGGGAAGGATCCACCACCACTCTATGGCGACCAAATATGAAACAACTGTATCCCAGTCTCCGATGAATATCATTACAAGATAGACCGCAACTGCGATGATTACCATCGCAAGTAGTTTACCTAAACTAATGAACGACTGCTCTTGATCAGATGTTTCAGTTTCAGACATTTGCTATCTTCCTCACTCTTTGCCATATCATTGTAGGAATATGAGTTATGAAAAGTGAACAGTGTCCAGTAATCTGAGTTCTTCCACTCTTCAGAGCCTTGAAAATATCATCCGCCGTATTGATGTCTTGTAACCAGGTCTTAGCATTACCTACTTCTAGAAAAGAGTGGCCATCACTTCCAGCAGTCAATGGCTTTCCAAGTCGTCCAGCCAGTTTTTGTGCTCTCGTGTTGAAAAGATTGATCAAGCATCTTGAATTGATTCCCTCTATTAGGTCGACATGCTTGGATATGAGATCCTCGGGAAGTCCCTTTCGAACGGCAGTGTGTTTCCTCAATGGGTCACACGGATGTGGAAGAATTACAAGTCCTCCTTGAGAGTGAATATCATCACAGATCTCTTCGAAGGTTCGATTCTCAATATCCTCGTTAAGAAACATTCCGATGACTTCTCCATAATCACTGCACTTGAACTCACATGCAGGAATAATGAATCGATTATCACGTTCTATCACTCTGAGAGTAGATGCTTTCCAATGCTCTGTCGGAGCCAATCCTCTGAGGTCATTCTTCTTCATGAGTCTGAAGAGGTCTCTTGGATGGTTTAGACCGTCTTTTGAGTGCAGAGTGTGCATATGGAGATCAAATGCTGATAGACGGTCATTCACTTCAAACACCTACGGAAGTACAGGTGGAGGAGGTACAATACTCTGTAGGAAGTTGAAGAGTATCGTCCAAATCGTATCATCGCCTATCCTAAGAATCGTTATCGCCAAGACTGCACCAAAAATGATGAAACCTATCACCATCCCCTTATCTTTCACTGCTAGGTGGGGCTTTCGTCCAATGGGATGTCCAATAAAGACCAGAAACACATACCTTAGGACAAGTCCAGCAACAACGGGTACGGTAAGTATGACTGGTTGTGTTTCAAAGAATTCTCCGAAATTCTGGTAGACGTATAATGTGTAGAAAATAACAATCCATGTCGCTGATGTGGTTAAAGCATGATTGAGAAATTCTTTGTTATATTGTTTGAATACGATTTTATGTTGAGCTGCGTCTTCACCCAGCAGATGAAGTTCGTTCTTTCGTTTGCTGAATCCTAAAACTAGTGCGACAAAGAAAACACCAAGAATTAGCCATGATGTGAACTCAACTCCAATTAGGAATGTTCCAGATATAGCCCGAATAATGAAACCCATTCCAATTGTAACAACATCAATAACAGCATAATTCCTAAGGAAATAGTTGTATGCCTGTGAATTGATGATGTAAAAAATCACCATAAGAAAGAATATGGCGTTTAGAAGTGACAGTGCCAATCCTGCTACCATCAGAACAACACCGATGATCAGCGCATGTTGTCTTGATACCTTGCCAGCAGGAAGTGGTCTATTCTTCTTCTCAGGATGTGCGGCATCCTCTTCAATATCTTTCACATCATTGAAAATATAACCTGCACTTGAAACCGCACAGAATGCTATGAAGCCCATTATCAATGGAGGATAGTTTGAGAGGTTCAATATTGCTGGGAGTGGATCATTGAAGTCCACAAATAAGATTGGTAAGAATACAAGGAGGTTTTTGTACCACTGGTGTGGTCGCATGAGTTTGATGATGTTGTTAATCGCCATGTCAAATATCCCCAACTAATTGCTGTATGATTTCCATAATTCTCCCCATTCTGTCTCTTCTAGGAACCATTTGACCCACTTCTTCCCTTTCAACGGTAACCAAATTCCGTCATGGTAGAGTCCTGAAAGCTGGGTCGGAAGCCACATTAACGGGGAACGGAATAGGAGTGTTTCCATACCCGGGAATTTCAGAAAGCCTCTATTCCAAGTTATGACCGGACTCTTCCCAGGGTCCATATGGTGATTTGGTAGGTCTTCCCAAGATTCGAAATCCCCTACAATCTCAATCTTCTCAGGATCTGATTCACCAAGACCTAATTCTTTTGCAATCTGAAGTTTGTGAACTTTGCTTTGATCAAGCCCCATTATCCGAGTCTGCACTGTGTCAGCAGCCACCATGTCATGTGTTGCCAATAAGACATTGCCAATCTTTGGAACCATTGTTCTTGGCCCAGCTCCATCTCCCATTACACTCCCATCTGTAAGAACAAACTCAGAGTGAGAAATTGTCTGCTGTAAGAGGAGAAGGTCTACTAGCACCTCATGGATTTTGAGATGTGCTAGGTGTCTATTCTTTGTAAGATATAATCCGAACGAATCCTTTAGTGCTCCCGTCATCTGAGTGTGACCATGAGTCTTGAAGGTTGGCAGGTGGATAATGTTCGTGCCAAAGATTTCCTTGGGTGCAATAATCTCTCCAAAGGTATCCTCCAAAACCAATGTCTTGCGAGGTAACTCAACATCCACATAAGTTGCATTGATCAAAGGTAGAAACTTGATCCTGTGTTTCTTCAGTACTGGATACCAGTTATTTCCCTTAGTACCAGCATAGATGTTTGTAACTACAGTTTCATTTTCTACAGCCTGAATGCTTCTTCGATCGAAACCGTCAGCTATCATCTTCCGTAATAAACCATCAAAGATGTATGGATTTGTAGAACAAGCAGGATAGAATTTGCTCCAAGAGAGATTGAGCTTGATTGATGTTGCTACGTCCTGTGAAACATGCTTTTCATATTCAGCAAGATCAAGGAGTCTAGCAATGTCATCATATACCGTTTTTGGTGTTGTTTTGACGACAGCAACTTTTACCATGGAAATCAACTCAATAAAGTGGGAGCAGGAATATAGCCCTCTATGTTACATTGGGTTGCAGATGTGAGAACCTTATGAATTTAGTCCAATGTCATAATTCGTACTAGTAGCTATACTTGTGATTAGACTCTCTAAAGTGGGATTGGCTCATATTGCATTTCTTTTCCCAAACGTACAATCTTTGGTTTCACGCGACCATTATATTCAGTACTGAATACACTGACCAGTTTCCCATCGAAGAAAGTCTTTATACCCTCAGGAAAAACTTGATGTGATCTAAACATCAGATTGACACTCAAATCTTTCGAGAACTTAGCGAATGCTTTCTTGCCATAGGTTCTGATATTAGCCCCACGAATATTGTTCCTGAAAGCGAAGTCGTTTTCTGCTGGGTCATTCCACACCAGTTGCAAAATTACATTATCCTCAAAGTTGACAAAGTGCCTATTGGGTGTTTGTAGATTTACAAGTGATGTGACACCTTCAGGGATTCCTCCATGACAGGAGAAGACACCATTCTTACTAAATCCTGCAACTGGAAGTGATTCAAAGGCTCTCATGTAATTTCTGAAAACTGCATCTGAATGCTTTCTTTTGACATCCATATAGAAACCATATTTGATGGCCACTCTTTCAGATTCGTGATTTCCTCGAAGAATCGTCACTCGCTCAGGTGCCATCAATCCAAGTGCTAAGATGAAATTGACTGTTTCTACTTGATATGGTCCTCTGTCTGCATAGTCACCAAGGAACACAAGCGAATGGTTTTTGTATCGTCGAAACACCTCGACAACAGTCTTTACAGCACCAAGGTCCCCATGAATGTCTCCAACGTAGAACACCTTCTCTGATGGTGTAGTTACAACGTTAGGTTTCTCATTGTTGAGGTCTCTAATTCCCTCAGTTAGTTCTTGAATCTCTTCTGCAGTAACTTGGGTTCTACCTTCGATTATATCTTGTGCGAGGTCCATCTATCAATACCTGCCTGACACATCATTCCCAGCCCAGCTCGCGATAAGCAATATCCACGGCTTCCTCAGGAGTTGTTGCTGAGAATACCTCATCATTTCTTCGATTATCCAATTTCTTTCCTGCTAATTCACTTGCCCATCCGCCTGAACTAGCTAGTGCAATGAGAGGTTTATCAGAGAACCATGCAATTGCCATCTCGCTCAATGTGCCAGCAGAACCTGATATGGCGATTACGGCGTCTCCTGTTCTGGCAACAAGAAAGTTACGAGCATACCCCAATCCGGTAGGGATAGCTATGTCTATGAAATCATTGGCGTGCTCCTTCTCAAGTGTGGGTAACAGACCTATTGTCAACCCTCCTTGTTTCTTCGCACCCTTACAAGCAGCCTCCATGACTCCACCTAGACCCCCACATACTAGAGCCGCACCGCGCCTTGCAATTGCTTCACCAACTAGTTCCGCAAGTTCTAGGGCCTTACTATCGCTATTTGCTCCGCCAATAACTGAGATCATTCTCTCTGGCATTAACTAGTTACCCTCCTGAGCTCTCTGGCTCAGGACATGGTCAAGCCTGCTCTTTAGCATATCGTACACTGTCTTTGAGATTCGTTGATCTGATACTCGAGCACTTGCTTCTTCCAAGAGAGTTCTCCGCCGCTGGGATTTCTGATATCCTAAAGCTTCCATCGCTGTTTCGATCTCTTCGATGTCCAAGTCCTCTCTTGGTATGAAGTGATTACATTGAATCGTGTATCGTACTTGTTTCTTTACATGATTTGGAAGCTCACCTGAGTATATCCCCCAGATCTTGGCAAGAACAAGTAGCGCTCGTTCTCCTAATCCTTCTGAGGACCAACCAGAATCCGATTTAATGATACATATGTTTGAATCGCGTTTACAATCATTAACACAGAGTTGACAGATCACAGGCGCTAAGATAACAGTACCCGTTCTGATGTTGACCTGAAATGTTCCTTCAGGTTTCTTGATTTCTGCAGTAACTGGTGTTGCATGTGCTCCAATCTTCTGGGCAATTTCCTGGATATAGTCTATCTCCGCCATAGTACATTCAGGAATACTTTCTCTCCCATGTACATGATGATACTCTGGGCATTCATCCTCATCCATACAGACAATCATTGGAACCGCAATCTTATCCATTCTTCTTGATACAAGAGCATCTCCTAAATTGCTGAGAGCTTCTCTTGGATTGACATGGAAATCTACCCTGGGAACTGAACACGTCGCGTTGCTAATTATATTCAGGGCTTCCTCAGCTTCTTCCTGAGTTCCAACAACTACAACCAAAAGACTGTGATATGCTTCCGGAGAGATTGTTGAAATGATCGTATCAAGCTGATTGATGTCCTGTCCTCTTACTACTATAATCGCTCCTGTGTGTCCTCTACTAAAACTCTTGTTTATCCCAGGCACCTTCTCTTCATTCGGAATCAACCAGAGCTGAAGAACGATTTCGTGACCCGACATCGCTCTTGTTCGAGCAACGCCGATTCCAACTCCCAGAGAAGAGTACAGATGATAAGCAATTGTCGAACCTGAAACCTGGTTAATATATCCCGCCATGAGAGCTGGATTCGTACCTAGAACTACTACTTTCTGAATCAGTGTATGTCTGACTTCGTTTTGGTCACTTGAGGCTCTCACAAGAAAACATCCATCTTTGTTCTCTAATACCTATTGGTTAACACAATCCATATAGCTCTATGAAAATATGTGCCTATAAGGACTGACTCGGTACATAGGACTGCCCAGTCAGTACATACTCTGGTCTCCAGTCGCGCGGAGGATATCGGAATAATGTACGTCAACAATATCTTCAAATGTTGTTGTGGCTGGGCTGCGCTACTCTCATCGCTTGGAGGTAGACCTCAATGAAACCCCGTCGATTAAACAAACATATCCTTCGTACTGACGTAGACAATCGCGACGAGGAAGATGATTTTCCTGATGTGATCCCCGAAATTAAACCCCAAACATCCACCGAGGTGGATAGGGACTAGCCTGAGCAACTCAGCTTAGGCCTATCCCTCTTTATTCGGTCAAGCACTCTTTCATTTTCTAAAATCTGCATCTATTTCTCTCAGAGGATATCAATTTGCTACATGTCTTCTCCTCATGATTAACCACATGATTAGGAACGCTACTCCGATTGAACCGATGATTAGACTACTGAGTACTATGGGATCCTCAAGTGGATAATATGGTCTCTCTTCCCCTTCCCAGAATAGTGAATCCGAAACTGCGGTATTGAATCCTCTATCCATAGCCTCTACCCACATTTCGAGGTCAATATCAACAGGGAACTGTTCCACCTCAGTAGTCCAGTTTCCTGACGAAAGTACAGACGGGTAAACAAACTCATCGCTCCCTATGCGAACATGCACGCTGACATTATCCACACCTGAGAGGTCGTCCATAACTGTTGCCCACACTGTGATATTCTCAGCAAAGATGCTGCCATCAAAGCCCCACTTTACAATCTCTGGCGATTCATCATCCGTCATAGAATACATGAATCGGTCAATCCATTCTTCTATGTCCTGAAGTGCATCGTAGCAACCCTGCCAGTCCATCTGATTGTAGAATTCTCTTGCATCCTCAAATGCACTCAGAATATGATTCTCTGCGGCAATCGTTTCAGGTCGTGGAACGGAGCTCATCTCTCCTCTCTTATCCTGAAAATCAAGCCAGAGGCTCCCTTCCATCTGGTCTAAGAACGTCCCTTGAACCCAATTCTGATCGAACTTTCCGGTCCCATTGTATCTTCCATAGTATCCCATAGGTGTGTAAGAGAAATCAGCAACATAATGGTCAACTTTCCATGTGTGTCCGAGACCTATCGCATGCATCGTTTCGTGGAGTTGAACTAACGAAATTCCAGCTTTCGGAGTCACTTCATCGGGTCTGTAATATCGTTCCCAGCTCTTCCAGATAACCGTTTGACCCCCACCACCCAGACCTGTATATTGTCTTCCGTATACGTGCATCTCCATATTCTTCTTGATAAAGACCACACCGAAGACATTGATGTTCTCATCGAAGATGTCTACATATTGAAACCTGACTTGGTTGCGTATCGCATCAAACATTGCATAGCCATCAACAATAGTTTGTCCATCGATTATCTCAGCATAGTCCCAGAATAGTTCTGTCCATGCAGGGCTCTCATCTATGTCTAGAAACTCGACATCAACCTCCCAATCGATGAACGGAAGAAGTCCTTCAAGATGCTCCTTCTGAAGCTGCGCATCAGTCACCCACCTAAGGCTGTCTACAGATGTACCTGAAGCCACATCCATACAGATGACCAGACTGTTCAGATAACCGGTTTCTACATATGCGGTCACATCATTCTGAGCGCTCATCGGAGATGCTGGAGCGAATAAGTATTCAACGGGATCCTGAATATACTCGTTGAGATATTGATTCAGAGCTAGAACTCCAGCTGGAATGGTAAGATCTATCTCACTCACTTTTTGATCCAGATCCTTAGACATGTATTCATAATCGATCTGAGTGTTCCACCATATTCTGCACCATTTCAGATACCATTGGTCAGCTGATGGATCTAGAACATAGAGATTATGTCTGCCACCAAAGGCAGGATACTCGAACATGACATCCGGGTTCAGTGTGTTATCCCATTCAAGTCTGAACCAATTCTGTTTCACTCCTGTGTCGATATCAATGGGATTGTAATCATACCAGTGTTCAAGGGAGTGGTCCGAAGAATCAAACTCTGTGAAGTTGAAGACATAGAACATGTATCCTAGACCGGGAGGTTCAACGTAGGGATTCTCTTCAAGCCAGTCTTCAATGACAACCGCATCAATCGAGCGTCCATCTCTGGGATAGAAAATTCTCTGGGGGTCATTGATATTTTCTTTGTGATACTGGAGCGCAGCCTCATCAAGCCACGTACCGGTGTCAGTACCGTTAATTGAATTATCCAGAATCAACTGACGAATGGATTCTGTATAGGACTCATTTGCATAGAATATATCGTAATGCAGATTATAGGTGATTGTGATAGGGTCTGCATCATGGACTCTCTGTGCGGGAAGCCCAGTGAGAAGGACATTCTCCTGAATGAACGATGGATCATAATTGACTAGTACAAGATTCACATACCAATCTCTTTCCACTACATTATCTTGCGAAGTCACATTCTTGTTTTCGATACTTTGCATCTCACCCGGTGAGCTTAGTGGCATTACGAGAACTAGAAGAAGAATTAAACTTACCCCGCTAAAAGTCCGCATAATTGAATGTTTGATATTGCAAGTTATTAGGTCAGTGGTTATAGCAAAAGGTAACCCGAAAATATGAGTAAATTGGTCCCTACGCCAGATTTAAATCATACATCATCACTAGATTAAGCGTTTAGTTAGTATTTGCGTGGTTGGGTGAGCAGGAATTGCTGTCAGCATTCAAGAAGTTCGTATACGGTATGGGTAGATTTGGTTCATCCTTATTGTTAGCAGTCACCGATCTTACAGTATTTTACATCTACGGAGCACTTTTTGATCTCTCTTGGATTCTGTCAGGTATCGCATTATCGATGTCATATGTGGTGATCGGTCTCACTCACTGGTTGACAGGGTATTATAGTGACCAGGTTGACACAGGACTAGGTAGACGAAAACCGTTCGTGATATTTGGTGCTCCTGGTTTAGCTATTGCAACATTCCTACTCTTTATTCCAAACTGGTTCATGAATACTGCAGATCCCGCGCTAGAACTAATTGTATTTGGATACTTCATGGCTTTCATTTGTCTTGCGAAATTCTTCTATGCTTTCCTTCTAACAGCCTTTCAAGCATGGATGCCGGAGATTACTGATGAAAATGACCGACCTATCGTATCCAGCTTGCAGAACACTTCAAACTGGATTGGTACTGGACTTGGAATTGCAATGGGTATTCTTGCAGTCTATCTATTTGCTGTGGGTCCACCCGCAGGATTAAGTGAATTGGGCACGTCGCTTCTTCTTGCATTCTGTATAATTGAGGTTCTTTTCTTCATACCTTCAATCCTTTGGATTCGAGAAGGCCCCGACATTGCAATTCCAGAAAGAAGTCTCTATAACGAAACTAAGATTGCAGTAGGTAATCGCGATTACTTTGGCTGGGTTTTAGCAATAAGTTTCCTTTCATTTGCATTTACAGGAATTACAGCCCAAATAATTGGTTTCGCTCAGGTAGTACTCCGGTTAGATACAATAGACAAGTTATTGCTACCTGCATTGGCCCTGATTGTATCAATCATGGCTTTCCTCTATATCTGGGTTGGTGCTATCAAAAGGCTGGGTAAGGGTAGGTCCTTAGCGCTTTCTATGATTATTCTTGCAATCATCCTGATTGATTTACCCTTCTTGGCTCAACTAGCAAACTATGTTCCTAGTGGAGTGATTGCTGTCATATTATTCGTTCCAATGGCTGCGTGTATGGCTGTCTATTATCTCCTAAGCTACATCGTTCCAGCTGATATTGCTCATGTAGATGAACTGAAAACTGGAAAGAGTAGAGCAGGGATTTATGAAGGATTCAAAGGAGTTCCCTTCAATCTCTCACAAGCACTTTCAGCATTGCTTCTCGGAGTATTGATGGATTATTCCTTCTATGCAACGGGAAGTAACGCATTTGGCCTAACTTGGTGGGCCCCGATATTTGCTCCCTTCTTACTTGTCGGTGCACTTGTCCTGAACTACATCAACATCGATCCTGACTTTGAAACTCTCAAAGAAGACGCTGTAGAAATAAAGAAGAAACCAAAGAAGAGGAAGGCAACAAAGAAGAAGAAGACTACCAAGAAGAATGATGATATCAAAGAAGCAGCCAAGACAACTCCAAAGAAACGGAAGAGAAAGAAGAAGACCCCTGCGGATTCAGAGTAGTTTTCAGAATAAATGTCAGAAAAATAAAATTGGCTAGAAGGATCAGGCGATGCCTAATCCTCCCTAAGCCACATAGTGTTCTATGTTGCAGGTTTCCTAAGACGTCTTGCAATTACAATGAC
>DAOWDY010000035.1 GCA_030638785.1 Candidatus Thorarchaeota archaeon | reverse complement strand
TTTGTCATTTTCGGTAAGAGGTATAAGGTCCAGCAACTTGGGTCAGCTTGATTCTCATGGATGCTGTTCAACTACCACTTGAAGAAGTCAAGGCTGAATCTTTACAAAGTGCCATGAAACATGAGAATACGCTCAATTCACTTGCTATCGATGATGAACGATTATACTCCGTTAGTAGCGATGGGAATCTCATGCTCTGGCATCTAGAAACCCTACGACACCAGAAAACGATTCCAGTCTGTGAATCGGGATTGGAAAGCATTACGTTAGATGAGAACTATGTCTACGTAGGTAGTGTGGCTGATGATGTTTCCCTCAGAGTGTGGATGAGACAAGGGATGACCTCTATTATCACGCTAAATGACGAATACAGTACTTTTCTTTCTCTTACAACAACACCTAACGAGATTGTAGCAGGTCGGTCCAATGGGTTTCTGGATCTATGGAACAAGTTTGATTGGTCAAAAGTTGCGTCGATTCCCTCAAAGCACAACATTGTCCTCTCAGTGGTTGTAGATGACAGGTTTCTGTATGCTGGTGGAATTGATGACTTTGTCAGTATCTTTCGATTAGACACTTTTGAGCACGTGGTGAATCTAGAAGGACATGATGCTGACATCTTTTCGCTAGCAGTTGATTCGGACTATGTCTATTCTGGCTCAGGTGAGGTGTGGTGGGGTGGACCCGGATCTCCTCGGCCTCCCTCTTTCGAGAGTGCAGTGCGAATCTGGAATAAGGACACATGGGAGTGTGTGATAACGTTAGAAGGTCATGCTGATAATGTGAATACTCTCGCTGTAGATGATGATGCAGTTTTTTCGGTGTCTGATGATGGGACACTCAGGGTATACAAAAAGACTGACTGGTCTCAGATTACGGTAGATTTTGAATCAGGACCAATCAAGGCACTAGTCTTAGACAAGTCACACATTTACTTGGGTGGAAACATGGGAGAAATATGGAGAATTCCAAAGAAACTCTTTACCAATTAAAAAGCATCGAGGACTGAAAATGAGCAAGGGCGTACAGAAAATATACGCAGAGGCTTCTCGTACGTATGAGATGATAAACCACTTGCTTACTTTTGGGCTCGATATCCTCTGGAGGAAGAAGACCTCAGAGATAGCATCCCGACTCGGCGGGACAAACTGGCTAGATGTATGCAGCGGTACTGGTGAGATGGCCATCTCTCTACGAAGAGTGGCTGGACCAGAAACTTCTGTTACATCGGCAGATTTCTCTCTTTCAATGCTTAGAGGTGGAAAACTCAAATCCGATGCAAGAGGGATTCATTTCTCGCTTGCAGATGCTGGGAACTTGCCATTTCATGATGATACATTTGATCTAGTAACAATATCTTATGCAACTCGGAATCTGAACCCCACAAAGGAGCAACTGATTGGTTATCTAAGAGAATTTCATCGCGTTCTCAAACCTAGTGGGATTTTTATCAATCTGGAAACAAGTCAACCTGATAACCGCATTATTCGAGAGCTATATCATCTCTACACCCGCTTGGCTGTAAGGCGAGTTGGTGAGATGATTTCTGGGTCGAAAGCAGGATACACCTACCTCTCATACACCGTCCCGCGCTTCTATGGGGCAGTCGAGTTTGCAAGAATTCTTCACCAGGCGGGTTTCAAGGATATCAGAGTCAAAACGATGCTTTTCGGTTCATTTGCCATCCACCAAGCAAGATCATAGTGACTATGTTTCACTTACGGGACATCCACCAGCCAATAGAACCCCAAGATTTAATAGTAACGAGTTAACTATTGTGAACTGATGAATTATGACATTTGTAATGCTGATGAAGACTAAGGTACGACATGAGTCGGTAGGGAAGCTCACTGAACTACGATCACAATTCAATGAGGTCTATCAAGATCATGGAATTGAGGTAATTGGTCATTGGACACGAATCGATAAACCAACGACAACTTATACGATGACCAGTTATGCAGATGAGGCTGAATATAATGAGAAAGTTCAGAAACTGAAGGGTGATGAACGATACACCAAGCTATCCGCTGAACTTGCATCAATTCGTAAGGACTTCAAGGCGAAGCGACTTACTCCTGCAGAGTAGTATCGTAATGTCAGAATCTTTCTCCGAAAGAAAATGTGACATAAAATCTCCGGTGCTATCTTCTGTTTCTGAATCAGAAAGAGGATACAGAAGCTCATAATTGATATACATCCACGTCTTGCAGTTTTGATGAGGAACGATGTGCGATTTGTTGGGAATGTCATTCAACGTCCCTGTAGGGGCTCGAATCTCCTTAGACCTATTCCAAGAACGAGGAAAAGAGAATCCTGATGGCTGGGGTCTCGCATTCTACGAAGGCTCCCAACTACAACTTGTGAAAGAGGCACGACCTGCTGTAAAGAGCCCGCTCTTTGATTTTGTTGAGAGATATCCTGAGTCAAGGACATTCATATCTCATGTTAGGCGCTCTACAAGGGGAACAAGAAGCTATGCGAACACACATCCGTTCTATCGAGTTGTGTCTGACAATAAGAACCGAAGTGAATTTTCCTTCGCACATAATGGTACTCTTACAGATATGAGTATGCTCAAGATTTCAGCCCTCAGACCTATTGGAGAAACAGATTCGGAACAACTGATGTGTCATCTCTTAGAGGAATTGCTGGGCAGAGGTCTCTCGAGTCTTCCCAAGGAGTCTTTCAAGTACATCGAATCTTCACTTCGAGACATTAACGGTGTCGATAACACACTCAATTGCATTCTTTCTAATGGAGAATACCTCTTCTGTTATTCTGATGAGAACCGACACAATGGAGGGTTGCGATTTGCTGAGCAGCAACTGCCATTCAGTAGTGTTGATCTGGTTGACGAGAATCTTACACTTGGTTCAGTAGACATTCAAAGTGCGAATATAGAGGGTGGAGAAGCTCCATCTGGCTATATCATTGTAACAAGAGCACTATCAGGACAAGATTGGATCGAGTTCGACCCTGGTGAACTCATCGTTTTCAAACACGGAGAAATTGTGTATCCTGAAAAGCGTCGTAGTCTTTGATATTATCCTACCTATCTATCCCTCTTTAGAATATCCCTTATCTCATGCAACACCCTTAGAATCTCTTCGTTGAGCGAATCTCCAGTTTGTGGAAATGGTTTCTGTTCAACTCTGGAAACCTCGGTACCTGTAACGTACGGAGTTCTAAATTTCCTGAGTTCCTGAAGAACGAAATCTCGGACTTCATCGTAGAAAACGATTCCCTCAAGCTTCTCCTCAGGTCCCATTGAATATTTGGAGCCTGTTCCTCCAGCTGTCTGAATCTCTACATTTCCAATGCCAAACAGTCTGTCTAATGGCCCAGCTCGCGATTGTATGTTTGTGATCGTTCTGAAGGGCACATGCTTCTTTGTGATGTTAATCAGACCCTTCTTGACATATATCTCAGGCATTGAATCACCTGTTTCGGAGATAACACTGTACTCGAACGTCCTGATGTAGAGCGGATATCCAATCAATAATGGCAGAAGGATAACCGTGAGAACAACAATTTCAATCGCCATCGCAATTGGCCACCAACGAGCAACATAGAAGCTAAAATACCATGCCACAGAGTTGCCATCATCTAACACAAGCATAGCATAAGATATACCCAACCAGAACCCTACAGTCGCAATGAAGATTAAGAGTCCTAAAAGCAGAACTGAAAACCAGCTCTTGTACAGAAATCTCATCGAGGGTTTGAAGACCCTCCCACTCTCAATTCTTTCCATTGGTGGTTTAATCACCGTTGATTCATAATCCCTACTCAATTACTTCCTCTCCTTGTCAAATTTTCTATCAATACTTCTCAAGAACTCCCGAATCTCTCGAAGTGTGATTAATATCTCATCGTCGAGTGAACCGTCAACCCTTGCTACAGGATCTTCGAATGCGGATTGGGTGGGGGTTTCTGTTCCGGTGACATAGGGTTCTCGGAATTTTCGAAGTTCCAAGAGAATGAAGTCTCTTAATTCTTCGAAGAAGGTGATTCCCTGAATCTTCTCCTCGGGACCCTCTTGGGCAATTCCTGAGAAACCTGCGGTCTCTATCTCAACATTCCCTATTCCAAATAGCCTGTCGAGTGGACCGGTCTTACTCGTGATGTTGGTAATTGTCCTAAATGGAACATGCTTCTCGGTCTTGGTGATGATTCCTTTCTTCACGTAGACTTCAGCTGATGCCTCACCGCTCTCTGCGCGTACCGAATACTCAAACGAGTTGATGTAAATCGGAATGAGAATCAATGCTGGAATCAGCCATGCGATATTGGCTATCCAGAACCAGGTATTCACTGGCCCCCACATCCAATACATCCATGACTCGAACTGAATCAGATCGCTTTCTAGCGAGTATATCCCGTATATCAAACCAAAGAAGGTTCCAACTGTAACAATCCAGAAAAGGAAAGCAACCACGATCGTCTCAAACCAATACTTGTTCCTAAGTTTGGAACTTGGTTTGAACATCTTGCCGCCGCTAATCCTCTCTACTGGAGGTCGAATCATCCTACCTTCATAATCATTACCCACATCATCCACATCCTAGTCTTCCTTTCTTTTGTATCGAGGAACCTCTTTGGCTGCCAGTTTGCTGAAGATTGAAATCGACTGTTGAGTCATGTATAGCTGTTCTTCATCTGGGCGCAGAGTGATACTGTATTCTTCCATGATTGTATCAAGGGTCTCGCGACACTCCTCATACTTTGGACAGGGTTCGCCATTTGACCGACCTCCATTTCCGTACGGAGCTCCATCGCACAGTTTTCCTGCGTATGAATCGTGCTTGTACCACACTACAGGTCCAAGCTTTATTGTAAAAACAATGTAGACCTGCGCATTAGCCTGATAGTCAAAGCCAATCAAGAGACCTTTGTAGTCCTGGATGCTCTCAATGTCTAGTCTATGGCTTGATGCATGTTCACGTAGTTGCTTCTCGATCTTCTGTCTTGCTCGATTGAGAACTCGCGATACGTATGCCGAACTCCACTCAAGTCTTTCAACGTCTTTGTCTGAAAGTTTGATATCTTCGTAGTTCTTCTTGTCTTTATCCTTGAGCAGGTTGTTTTCAAATAACCAGTTGATATCTGCAAGATCTGCTATCTCTCCTGTGGTCTTGCCGCTTTGAAATAGCTGCCAGACCTTTTCTTCATGAGTAGATAGCAGTCCCATTGTTATTCCTCGTTTTTGTCGACCAAGTACCTTATGAAGATTACT
>DAOWDY010000143.1 GCA_030638785.1 Candidatus Thorarchaeota archaeon | reverse complement strand
CCGGCTTAAGCAACCAAGTTTTACTGACAAGTACTTCAGAATAGGAAAGAAAGGCTACAGGTGTCAGAGGGTGGATGGGTCGCTCAATGTCTGCGATATCAAAACCATGTTCAGATGCCATACCTTCTGGGTCGAGCTGACCTCCTTGATGAAGAAGACTCTCAAGTTCTTTGAAGAGGGCTGCTCGTGAAACCATTTTACCATCATTGTCAAGGACTGTGTCGGTTTCAATCCCAGCGATAATGGCATCTATAACTCCCACATCTGTATTATGTTCCTTTGCTATTACATTTGGTTCAATGAGTCCACCTGCATCCAACGTATCCCTTACTTGACGTCGAACCCAGGATACCGACAGATAGTTTCCAGACTTTGTCATAATCACTCGGAGACCAAACCGTTTCAGAACAGCTGCTAATTCTACCCTATTGATGGTCCACTGTTTTTTGAATTCAGTAGAATCAACTCTACCGGTTCTCTGAACGTCGTCAAGTATCCAGCTTCGCATAGCTCGATATGATATATACCGTCCATCTATTGTCTTTCTAATACCGGGATGATTTCTCAGGACCTTCTCTGCAAGACCAACATCAATGCCTATTCTCTTGGCTACTTCTTGGGGGGGTAGAATTCCTGCCAGTTCGACATCATCTAGTAATTGAGACCTCAATTGGTCGAGTGTCATCAGGGAACCATCATCTGTTGTCACTAAAGTGAGTCCCGACTGCTTCAAGATTTGGGTCAGTTTTTCAACAGAAATCTTGAGATTCATTGACTCCTCCTTCAAATCTAGAAATCCTAGCTGTTCAAGCCTAACCAACAGACGTTCTTGCAGAATGTGAGCGGGGTATAGATTTCCCTCGCCAGATTCAATGAAGTCCCATTTGTATAAACGAACAACGGTTAGGATATCTTCCTCAGGAAGATCAAGTCGCTCTGATTCGATTTCAATGTCCAAGAATCCACGTTTTCCAACACTACGTTCTAAAGTTGCTAGGAGCCATCGAACGGAGTACATTAAACCCTCTGAGGATTGCCAGACATACAATCCCCATGTCTTGACCAACCTTACTAATTCATCAACATCAACATGAAGTCGTTGTGCCTCAGATAGGATATCTACTCGTCCTTGTAGTTCTAGAGAATCACGAATCCTCTCTTTTAGATTTGGCACAAAAAGGTAATCACCGTTTGCTGTAAGGAGTACGTCTAGTCCTTGTTGTTCGCTGACTTCATCAACAAGTCGACCGATCTCTGAAGGTGCAACATCCCAGCGTATCGCCTCCTTATCAACACGAATGATTGAGTTGGTGACTAGAGATTCCTTTAGTTTTGTACTAAGAAGTGGAGCTGATACAACAGAAGTTTTCGAGAAGCTTAGAATCGCTTGTTTACTCCGAACAACCAGCCCAAGAAGTGATTTTGTATCAAGCCAATCTGCGCCAGTGTATTCAATGAGCTCGGTAAGAGAGAGCGAAATCTTAGAGAAGAGAATATGCTCTATCTCCTCAATGAGCTGGTTTCTTCTTCGAATACTCCATCGGATGTATCCTCCAATAATCAAGAGAGCTAGACCTAGTGCCAGAATCAGCTGCCCAAGGGAATCATCTAGGAATGGAATCTGTAGTTGTGTCACACTACGTAAACTCCGTAATTTACAGTGTAACATTCCTGTTTCGGAGGTATTTCTTGTATAGTTCCATGCCAAGTATTGCCGGAAGGGCAGCTAATAGACATACTATCCAATCGAAGAGCGTCAGTGGAATGAAATAGAATTCCAGACCATAGCCAAACAATATTTCTTGTACCTCTGGCACATACATTAGTAGAAGGTTGGCCAGAAATATCAGCCCCAGCAGCAGGACATATCGAATATAACCAGGTTCAGTAGCACTCTTGTGGAAGGGCAAATTGATTCTACGAATTACAATCACCAAGAAGCTCTCCACAAGTAGAATCACTGTAAGTAGCATAGTTGTTGCTTTGATTATTTGCATGTCCCAGCCATCGGGAAGAGCGGAAGTTGGATTATAGAATCCGGTGAGGTTCTCTGGTACAATTGCAAGATAATTATTCCAAGAAGTGAATCCGAGGAAATAAACAGTGGCGGCTCCCAGAACCATCAGGAAAACTCCAAGTGCCATGAATTTGGCTAGCTGCCGAGTAATGATATCCTCACTATCGCGAGGCTTTTCTTCCATGGCTTTCGGAGATGTTTTATCAAACACAAGTGCTAATCCAGGGAAGGAATGCGTCGTGGCTACTAGCATCAGGCTCTGCCAGTTTGTTAGCATGTTGAAACCAGGAGGCAGAAGAAACAGTGCACCAAAGAAGATTATACTCTCAAACAGGTTGATTGCGATATAGAAGTACACCATCATTCTGATCTTGTTAAAGAGACCTCGTCCTTCATGAACTCCTTTTACAATGGAGGAGAAGCTATCGTCAGTGATGATAATATCAGCTGCTTCCTTCGCTACATCCGTTCCTTGAATACCCATTGCAATACCTGCGTCACTCATTGCCAGAGCAAGTGCATCGTTTACACCATCCCCAGTCATCGCAACAACTTTCTCTTGGTCTTGGTACCGTTCAACAATGACTTGTTTGTGATCTGGATTCACTCTAGCAAAGACATTGACGCGATCAAAGCTTTCATCGGTAAGATTCTCAATTTCACTACCCTCAATTGCGAGGGAGTTTATATTGTAAATATTGAGGTTTTCAGCTATGGTCTTTGCAGTTGCCGCAGCATCTCCTGTAATCATGATAACGTTGATTCCAGCACTATGACAATCATCCACAGCATCTTTGACTCCATCACGAGGTGGATCAACTATGGCTGCAAATCCTAGGTAGATTAGGTCTTGTTCAGTTTCCTCGCGAGGATTCTTAGAAGTCGGGAGCTTACTCATTTTTCGATAAGCCAATGAAATAACTCTGTACCCTCGCGATGCAAAGTCATTTGCGAGTTCAAGAATCTTTGCAGACATGGCGGCATCCATTGCGACGGTTTTATTTGAAACCGAATAACGAGAGGACCGCTCTATGATGACTTCAGTAGCACCTTTTGTAAGAGCAATGTAAGCACTACCATCCTTGCAAATCTTTGTCATTCTCTTAAATTCAGAATCAAAGGGGAATTCCATCTCAATAGGATATTTCTTTTCCAACTCCGATAGGGCCAGACCACTTTTTCTGAATAGTGTGAGAAGGGCGGCATCAGTTGGATCGCCCATTGGGATGTACATCGAACCTTGTCCTGGAATCTCTTTTGTCATGATTTCAGAGTCATTATTTATTCCACCGCTAATCAGCAGTAGCCTAAGGTCTTTGTTTGACTTTTTGTCGCTAAGGTCAACTTCGTCATACGGTGCGTTTTCGTCAAATCGGGAAGGATCTTTCAGTCTCATGATCTGTCCTGTAGGTTCGTATCCGTTGCCGGTGACAGTGTATAGGCTCTCGGTGTCCCACACAAATTTGACAGTCATTTCGTTTTTCGTCATGGTGCCGGTCTTATCCGAACAAATAACACTCACACGTCCAAGACTCTCAACAGCAGACAGGTCTCGAATGATGACTCCCTGTTTTGCCATTGCAAGGACTCCAGTTAGAAGAACAATAGTTGTCAGTAGAGGGATGTTGATGGGCATTATTGTCATCGCTTTGGTTATACCAGCAGTAATTGTGTCAATGATTGCATCGAATTCCTGAATTGGAGGAGATCCAGTAAGAAGAGGTCCAAGGTACACTGCCCAGAATATTGAAACAAACATGAGAACGACGGCAGCAATCCCGAGAAACTTGGCGAGGAGATTTACCTTCCTTCTAAGGGGAATATCCCCAGTATTTAGTTGTTCAAGGGTGCCCTGTATCTTTCCTATCTCGGTTTTTGCCCCAGTGCTTGTTACAATGATTTTAGCCGCACCTGTTGAAACGTAGGTACCAAAAAATACCATATTTCTCATATCAGTTAGTGGAACATTTTTCTCCACTGAGAGGTTGTGGTCTTTATTAACTGGGACACTCTCACCAGTGAGAGATGCCTCATTTGCCGTTAGATTGGAACAGGATAAGATCCGAGAGTCTGCAGGAATTCTATCACCCTGTTCGAGGATGATAATATCTCCCGGGACAAGCTCGTCAGGAGCGATATTTTTTTCTGAACCATTTCGTAATATTCGAGCGTCGCCAGTAGATAATTTCTCCAGTGCTTCTAGTTTCTTCTGGGCCCTGAATTGTTGAAAGACTGCTACGATTGCATTGACAGCAACTATTGCAAGCCAGAAGAGCGCTTGTCCAATCTCAGAGTTCTCTGTTGGAAACAAAAGAGCCAATGCCACTAATGCAAATGAGCTTAGAAGATAGATATTGATGAGCCAGTTCAAGATTGGTGCTAGATACATCTTCCAAATTGAGCCCTTTATCTTAGGAATAGTATTAGGACCAAAGAGCTGCAACCTTTTTTGGGCGTCACTATCTGAGAGACCCTTGTTAGGATCGACGTTTAAATTACGCAATACATCATCCAAGGGCAATGCGTGATACTCAGGGGTTTCTGATTCCGTTGATATTGTATCCTGTTCAGTCAAGGTCAGTCCCTCTGAGATTACAATTTCTTGATGGTGACGGCGTTGATAAATGAACTTGTAATCTACTGTATCAACCCGCTCCAATTAAAACGTTTTACACATAACTACCTTTTGAAGCTTCGGCTGACATGTTAGTTCCTTCTCCGACAAGTTCATGTGCACTCATACTGTGAAATGAATGCCGCACGCGGTTGAATAGATATGGTGCATTGAGTATGAATTACTACTGGGAACCCTCTTCAACCATACAGAGCTCATCTTCTTCTGGAAAAAAGATTGCCGCTGTGCTAATTATCCTAATGCTTGTAATTACATCAGGTGTTTTAGTTCTCTTCGATCTTATTCCAGGTGTTGTGCCTGTTGGAACCGAGGGAGATGTTAGAGTCGCAGTTGTTGACTCTGGTCTTGATGTTGACCTAACTATCTCAGGAAGAGTAGGTCCTCAACAAAGCTTTGTGTCTACGGTTTATGGGTACACTACGACGGATCCATCAACGACTGATTCAAATCCCGATGATGGTAGTGGGTCTACTGTTCGTCACGGTACAATTGTAACTCAGGCAATCTTACAGAATAGCGATAATGTCGAAATCGTCGTGGCAAAAGTAATAGATTCGGAAGGATATGCGACTGCAAGTGGAGTTGTGGCAGCAATACTCTGGGCAATTGATCAGAATTGTAGCATCATCAACCTTAGCTTGGGCTCAAGCCCTACATTTGGAGACCCACTAGAAGAAACAGTTGAATATGCATTTTCCAAGGGAGTGCTCATAGTTTCAGCTGCTGGAAATGAAGGTATGTCTGGAGTTTCAGGTAGTTCCATCAGTTCTCCCAGTATATTTCCAAAGGCAATCTCAGTCGCTGCACTTGATGAGGATGATTTCCCTGCTGATTATTCAAGCTGGGGACCCACTGCTGCTCGCTATATGAAGCCGGATATTTCTGTTGAAGGTTTTACTGAAACCAGTAGTGCCATCTATTTCGGAACCAGCTTTGCGTCTCCCAGAGTGGCAGCGATTGTTGCCGATTTGATTGCTTATTGCCTTGGAAACAACATTCCCTATTCGCCAGGGTTGATTCAGGCGGCATTATACGCAGGTGCTGATCCGTTGCCATATTCAGCATACATTGTGGGTGCAGGCAAAGCGAGTTTATCCGGTGCTATCCAGGCTATAGACCAAGCACCTACTCACAATGGATTGCCATATATCACGTATATTCATCCAGTTACAATTCCATTGGATTTTGAGAGATTGTTTCAAGGAGACAACTACTCATTCAATGTCAATCTTGTTACATCGTGGGTATCAACCTATGACATCACATTGGATGGACTAGATGCTGATACGATTCAGGTTCCTGATGCGATTCTTGTGAATCAATCAGAACTGATTCCCATATTCATTCATGTTGCCCCGACCGCCGCAGGAACTATCGAAGGCGAGATACTTTTTGATGCAGGAACTCATAGTGGAACCCTTTCAATTGATTTCGATCCTACTGAGAGTATTGCAAAGATTGCATTCGATACAAGTCACACACCATGGTCTATTGACACAGTATATGGACAATTCAAGGAACTCTACATTGAGTTGACTGAAAATGACATCTCTGTAACAGAGTTAAGCGACAGGAGCCTCATAACCACAGAGTATCTGTCCAACTTCGATGCTGTATTTGTATTAGACCCATGTGCTTGGGGAACAGATGAAACAAACTACAATGATCCTGAAGATTTCTCAATTTCCTACACTTCAGAGGAGATTGAGGTCTACAAGAACTACTACCTCGGGGGAGGTGGTATCTTTGTTTCAGGTCTTGATAATGAGAGTGTTAACAATACCGCAATAAACGAATTTCTAGATTGGACAGGCTTCTCTTTGGGATTAGACAGAATGCCAGTGTTTGGTGAGCCTATTGCAGTTACTGATTTAGAACCACATCCAATAACTACTGGTGTTCAATCATTTAGCTTTGTTGGTGCCGCAGTCACATTCAACTCAAGCGCTCAGAATCTAGCTACATACAATGGACGAAATGTGATTGCAGCAATGGATGGAAATTCTACAGGTCGACTCGTTGTGACGGGTACAAACTTCTTTATCGATAATTGGGGAATGAGTGGGCTCTATGGAACTAGTTCCGATAGGATTATCGCCCTGAAAATTGCACTCTGGTTAGTCGGAAACATCTGAAAAGTGGGTTGTGCTTCCAGTTACATCATGACATAGAATACAATTCAAAAACTGATGCTTCTTGAAGTTTTTTCAGCAAAGACTAGGACCAGTTCTCGTGAAAACGTATCCCGTCGTTCTATCGTGTCCTGTATCTTACTCTCTAGACCTATTCTCTGATTCCAGTATTCCTTGAAGGAGATCTCCCCACTCTCTCTCCGGTGATTGATTCCCATTCTATTATCCCTCAGCTCCTTGAGGAATGCATTGTATCTTGTCACGGTTGAGATTAGAGACTTTATCACTCGCTGTCTAAACTGAGGCTTCTTAGTACTATTGTCCCCGGTATCTATCGATGCTATCATTTCTGTTCACTACTTAATATTAGTCTGATATCCCTACCACAGTAGCAGTTCTCAGATGTCCTTCACAAAGAGTTGATTCTATTAAATGTTATTATAATATATTATATAATATTGTTATACTGGTTAGTGCTTATAGTCACCCACTCGCGAAGCGAAGTGCTAGAGGGCAGTCTGGAACTAACTCGGACATAATAATCGTTCTGAAAATAGGGTTGTGCTTCCAGTTACACCTTGATTGCTTGGTTTCGGAGCTTTTTAAGGGACCTTTGTATTGGAATATTTACACAAAAACCGAGTCGAAAAGTCGGATGTGCTGATGATTAGGCAAAACTTGTCATCAGGACTTGCTGATGGTTGGGTAAAACCGATCATCAGCTTCACATCTATTTTTATTATAGTTACTGAGCATGTTGAAACAAGGTAAACGTGCCAATCATCACATTTACATGTCACACAGCACCGGCCATTTCAACCTCTAGGAGTCAGACCGAATTTGGCCAAAGTCACAAAAGCATCCTATGCAGTGTTGACTGCCTGTACTGTTTCACATTTCATGAATCACCTATACACAGGGGCATTATCACCATTTTTCCCATTAATCAGAGATGAGTTAGGTCTGACATTGACAGAGGTTGGAATCCTGACTAGCGCAGTGATTCTAACAATGACATCTGCACATCTCGTGGTTGGCTATTTGGGGGATAAGGGATTACGGGACATCTTCATTTCAATCAGTGTGCTCCTATCAGGAGTTGTGATGCTAGTTGCTAGTTTTTCAACAAGCTTTCTGTTCCTCTTAGGAACACAGATCGCTCTAGGTCTCGGGGTGTCTGGATATCATCCTTCAGCATTTCCAGCAATCTCAGCTAAGTTTCCAAAAAGGGAAAGAGCTAAGGCTATAGGACTGAACGCAGCAGGTGGCTTGGTAGGGATGGCAATCATTCCCTTTCTGGGAGTTACATTGTTGGTCATTTTCGGCTGGTGGCGAGAACCAGTCTTTATTTTCGGCCTTATGGGAATTGCATTGTTCTTTCCAATTATTCTCATGATGAGATGGGCGTCAAAGCAGAGTCTAATTGATGCAGCAAATGGTATCAACAACGAGAAACCCGAAGGACAGATTGGATGGACTAGAAACTTTTGGATAGCCATGGTTTTCATGGGGCTCCGAGGCATTCCATTCAGATGTACTACTCTAATGATGCCAATTTACTTGGTTGATTCATATGGCTTTGAGCCAGTCTGGGCAGGGTCTCTGACAGCGATCATGCTTTCCGCAGGACTGTTAGGGGAGCTAGTATCCGCTCCCATATCTGACAAATCAGGCAAACGAGTACCATACATGATGTTTTCAGTTGCTAGCATGGTTCCATTATTCCTCTTCCTAAACCTGTCCCTCGATCCAGTATCGCTCATTATTGTTCTCGTCGCAATAGGTTTCATCTATTTCTTTGGAGTGCCTCCAGGTCAAGCCTACGAAACAGAAGTAAGTCCAACGGAGAATCAGGGGCTTGCCTTTGGCCTGCTCTTTTCAATTGGGGCTATTCCAGGATCACTCTCTCCAATAATCTTTGGTTGGATTGGTGATGTCTATGGTCTTGCTTCATCGATACTCTTCTTGGCAATAGTTTCAGGTATCGCTGTAATCACGGGTCTGTTCTTACGTGATTTGCCATCACAAGATGGCAATAAAGTGACATTAGCAATAGAGGAATAGTACAATACAATATTCATAGTCAAAGTCATATAGAAAGCTTCGAGGCAATGGCTGATGTTCGATTACCATATCCATCCAAACTACTCTATCGATGCTGATGGGAGTATTGATGACTTTTGTTTAGCTGCAATCACAAAGGGAGTAAAAGAGATTGCATTTACAACACATCTCGATACGGATCGTAAAACAGAAGATTGTATTGTCAGAGTAAAGGATGAGATAATCGATGTTCGTTCAAAGGTATGGATAGAAGACTATGAGGATGCAATTCGAACCGCAGCGGACAAATATCGAAACGAAAATTTAGTGGTCCTCTTAGGTGTAGAGCTTGATATTTATCCTAGAGTCATTGAGAGTCTTCCTGAGGGATTCCTTGATGTGGAATGGGATTTGATTATAGGATCGGTTCATCTCATTGATCATCAGGCCATTTCTTTGAAGAACGAAGCAGAGAGCATATTCTCCAAGTATTCCGTAGAAGAGCTAGGTGAAAAATACTTCTCGATATTGCTTGATACGATTGAAACCTCAGTAATCAATATCTTAGGACACCTTGACCTCTATCGAAGGTTTGGAGAAGATTTCTACGGGTTCCAGATACACGAGTTATGGAGACCCCATATCGATGAATTAGCGGATCGAATGAAGAAATATAATGTTGGATTTGAGATAAATACATCATCATGGCGGAAAGGGCAGCAGGAACCATTACCTTCAACCGATTTCATTAAGGCACTTGTAAATAGAGGGGTGAAAACGATTACAGTTGGCTCAGATGCACATACGCCAAACGATGTTGGGGCCGACGTAGACCGCGCATTGAATCTTCTTTGGAGCAGTTGCGGAGTTCAACCATCGAGATTTCAAAAGGGTAAGAAAGTTATCAACCGATAAGATTACCCTAACACTACTAAAATTAGGTAGGGTAGCACTTGTTTGTGTGGCGGATTTGTCATGCAAAACAAAACAGCATTCATTTTATCACTGATAAGATCTGCAACCTGTCAGATTAGGCTTATTTGCAAATCCTTATTCATGTTCTATCAGGCGAACAGACAATGTCAGGAGATAAGACTAGTCCAATCGAAGAAGTTGTTCGCTTAATTGAGAAGGGAGACCTTCAAGGAGCGGTCAATGTACTCAAGACCCTATTAGAGGAATCCCCGGATTCTTTGGAAGGGTGGTATAATCTAGGCTTTGTTCTGATGGAACTCAACAATGATGAAGAGGCCATAAAATCATTTGATGAAGCCTTAGCGATTGACAATCATATCTTTGAGATTTGGTTCAATAAAGCCAACGCCCTCTACAATATCGCAGATTTCAAACTGGCAAGAGAATGTTATGAGAAAGCTCTTGAGATAAATCCAGAAGATGCTGAGGCGTGGAATAACTTGGGTAACTGCTTCTCACGACTAGCTGAGGGACAACAGGCAATAGAAGCTTATACGCGTGCAGTTGCAATTAAACCAGACTATGCAGAGGCTTTCTATAACAAAGCCAATGCGCACTTCATTGAAGAGGAAGATGAGAGGGCGATAGCGTATGCTGATTTTGCTGTCGAGTTGAATCCACAGCTTGCGAAAAAGGTCATGGAATGGATTCATGTCGCTAGGGATAGGCTAGAAGCTACTGAATCAGAAAAGCAGCACAAAGAGAGAGCAAAGACACTCAGAGAGTTGGCTGAGCAAGATGCGAAGGAAGATTGATTGATTCATTAGACCTAAAAGGTGAGAGCCACTCTCATCTCCAGAAGTGGTAAAGAATGGAGAATGGCGTAATTCCTGAGAAAAGGATTAGTAGACCAAAACTCGTTTCCGGTATCGGGGGCTTGATAATCATTTCAGGTGTGATACTTGAGTTGCTATCAGGTTGGGGAATAGTACCACTTGGTTCTACTCCAGGATCTATCCTTGGTCTTACGGTTCTTGTTGGTGCTATGCTAATTTGTTGTACATCAACTATGATGCTTTCAGGATATGCTGCAAGGATTCCAGAATATGGAGATATGGAAATCAAGTTCAAAGAGGCAAAACATCAATTCGATAATCAGGAAACCGAACTTGCTCTATCCCTTTTCAAGGAACTGATAGGTCCTGAGATGAATCACAAACGCGCGCTATATTATGCTGCAAGATGTTGCGAAGTCCTAGATGATTATGAACAGGTCAAGCATTACTGCACCAAATATATCAGGATGCAACCCAGAGATGCTGAGGTTTGGGAGATGTTGGCCAACGCCCACAAGAAGCTCTTCGAGTATGAAGAGTCTGAAGATGCTATGATAAGGGCTGAAAATCTCAAATGATAAAACTTCAGTGAATGAACCTTGTTCAGACTGCTGCAAGGTTGAGATGAGGATAATGCAAATTATACTACCTTGTTTCGCAGATAACCAATCCCTTCAATGAAAAGTTCTACCTCATCACCAGGTTTCAGATACTCTGGAGGGTTTCTCGTAAATCCGACACCGGAGGGGGTTCCTGTAGCGATTACGTCTCCGGGTTCTAGAGTGAAGGATTTGGACAAATAGGATACAATCTGTGGCACATTGAACAAGAGATTAGACGTGTTGGATTCCTGCTTAATCACACCATTGACTTTAGTATGCATCTTTAATTCAGATGCGTCTCCTAGTTCATCTGCAGTCATGATACAGGGTCCCATCGGACAGAATGTATCAATTGACTTTGCCCGGACCCACTGCCCATCACTTTGCTGAAGATCACGTGCACTAACATCATGAACGATGGTATATCCTGCAACATAGTCTATTGCGTTCTCTTCTGACACATCTGTACAGATATTTCCAATAACTATACCCAACTCCACTTCCCAGTCAATCTTTTTACTGACACGAGGAATCACGATGTCATCATTAGGTCCTATCACTGATGATGGAAACTTTGCAAATACAACTGGAAATCCAGGAACATCACGCCCAGTTTCTTCAACATGGTCCTGATAATTTAGACCAAGTGCAACAATCTTTCCAGGTCGATAGATGGGAGCTAGAAATTTCACACTTGATAACTCATACAAGAGGGGCTTCTCATCATCTGATGTTTCATTGAATCTATCAAGAATTTGACGGACAACTTCAACACCAGCAGGCCATTGTAAGAGATCTTCCATTGTTGAAGGAAACATCTTGCCATGAACATGGTGCATTCTTCCAAAGCGGGATGCTGCTTCTGGAATGTCGAGAACTCCCTCTTCGAGTTCGACACCAATAGAGGGAACACCCATCCGAGTGTAGGTGACGAGCCGCATGAATATACATGCCCTAACACTTCATTTATCCGTAGCTGTGATTGATTAGTGTGAGATGAAACGATGACAGAAGCAAGGACCTTAGATGAACTGCCAGACCAAGTCTTTGTTGCATTAGGTCGAAGAGGAATGGAGGGAATTTCTCTAAAGGAATGCACATACGAATGTGACGGACAAGAACTTGATCTTCTTGATGTTATTGTAACTCCAAAGGAGATTACCGGAAAAGGAACAGAAGAAGTTGTTGAGGACTGGAGAGTAGAATGTAATAAGTGCAAGAGAGCTTTCACAATTAGGTGTCAAATCAGGTATCATGATGCTGAGAAAATAGACACAAAGGTCAGTATTCTCGATGATACTGGAAAGAATTTGGGATGGTTAGGAAGCTATTAGGTGAGTTCAAGTGGGTCGTGCCTTCAGAATCGCTGTATTACCTGGAGATGGGATAGGTAGAGAGGTAATTCCTCAAGTAGTCAGAGTACTTCAGGCAGTAGAGGAAACTGTGACTGGTTTCTCACTCGAGTTGAATGAATTCGAATGCGGTGGAGAATACTATCTGAAGACAGGGAAAGAATGGTCAGAGGAGGCTGAGGATTTTTCAAAGAATGAGGCTGATGCCATCCTACTGGGCGCTGTTGGCGCAAACAACAAAGATGGACGATCTGTTCGTAGACCAGATGGGCATCTTGCTGGATACAGCGTTGTCATTGGACTACGATTAGAACTGGATCTCTATGCTAATTTACGACCTGTGAAATTGTACGAAGGAGTTCCAACACCTCTAGCAGGAAGGGACCATCGTGACATCGACATGGTGATGGTTCGCGAGAACACGGAAGGTCTGTATGCTCCACAGGAGAATCCATCCAGAGCAGAGGGTGCGGAACGAATAATTGACCAACGAGTCATCACGAGAAAAGGAAGTATTCGTGTTTCGAGATTTGCATTTGAAAAAGCCATAGACCGAGATGGTGCACCGAGTGACCATCAGAAACGTGTTACCTGTGTTGACAAGAGTAACTTACTTGCGGGATGTCAACTATTCAGACAATCATTCAATGAGGTTGCAAAAGAGTTTCCAGACATTACAACCGATTATGCGTATGTTGATGCATTCACACAGTGGTTAGTACGAAACCCTGCTCAGTATGATGTTGTGGTCGCCCCGAACGCATTTGGAGATATCATTACAGATCTTGGTGCAGCCCTTCAGGGAGGTCTCGGAATAGCACCGGCGGGGAGTATTGGAGAGAAACATGCTGTCTTCGAACCCGTGCATGGTTCAGCCCCCAAACATTATGGTAAAGGTACTACTAATCCGATCGCAGCAATTCTCTCTAGCGCAATGCTCCTAGATTGGCTAGGTAGCACTAAGAACAACCTTGGTTGTAGAACCGGTGCGAAGTGGATAGAGGACTGTGTGGCAGAAGTGCTGAAAGAAGGAAAAATTAGAACCTATGATTTATGTCGGGACGAATGGGCACATGTTGACCCTTCATCCAGTGAAAGGGTGACAGATGAGATAATCTCGAAAATTAAAGCCGTACCAGGAGGAAGTTGATTGGGGTACACATTAGCAGAGAAAATCCTTGCCGCTCATACTGAGGATGGAAAAGCAGATGCTGGCGATATAATTGATGCCGCTGTGGATTTCCTAATGGTTCATGAAGTATTAGGATCAAGAATAATTCCGGTATTGGAAGAAATGAACTTTGAGAAGGTTTGGGATCCATCTCGAGTTCTCGTGGTTAACGACCATTGGGCACCTGCTCCAAACGCAGAGAGTGCTCTAATTCACATGAAGAATAGGGAGTTTGTTAGGGAGCAGGGAATCAAACACTTCGGTGATGTAGAGTGCGGGATATGTCATCAGGTTCTTGCAGAACAAGGACTTGTGGTTCCTGGAAACCTCATTATAGGAAGTGATTCTCATTCTACAACGTATGGTGCATTCAATGCATTTTCTACTGGTCTTGCGGCAACTGACAGCGCCTTGATTCTTGCAACGGGACGAATCTGGTTGAGAGTTCCGGAGTCATTGAGATTTGATGTGACTGGAAATCTATCTCGAAGAGTCATGAGTAAAGACCTGATCCTTAGCATTATCAAGGAGTTAGGAACAGATGGGGCTAACTATCAATCAATGGAGTTTCATGGTCCTACTATCGATGAGATGACAGTCGGTTCCAGGATGACTATATGTAACATGAGCGTAGAGGCAGGAGCTAAGAGCTGTATCATGCCAATCAATAAACAGGTCAAAGATTGGCTAGGTGAGAGAGCAAGGGAACGTGAGTGGACAGCGATCACTCCAGATGATGAAGCAATGTATATTGATAGAATCACTATTGATCTTAGTGAAGACCCTATTGAACCAATGGTTTCCCTCCCCCATAGTCCTGCAAATGGTGAAGCGGTTTCAGAGATAGATTCTATTGAGATAGATCAGGCGTTCATTGGTTCATGCACGAATGGTCGATTTGAGGACCTGAAGATTGCAGCGGATATTGTCAGGGGGAAGAAAATCCACAGGGGCGTCAGACTAGTAGTAACTCCTGCAAGCAGAGATACCTACCTGGCTGCATTACGTGAGGGTTTCATAGAAACTTTGATTGAAGCAGGAGCAATAGTGACTAATTCCACATGTGGAGCTTGTGTTGGGGGTCATCTGGGAGTACTTGGTCCTGGAGAGGTATGTGTATCGAGTTCAAATCGTAATTTCAGAGGAAGGATGGGTCACCCAGATTCGCTTGTGTATCTTGCATCTCCTGCAACTGTAGCAGCAAGTGCACTGAAAGGAGTAATTACTGATCCAAGGGAGGTGTGATGTTGAATCTCTTCAATGACATCAAAGGGAAAGCCAGAGTTTTTGGTGATGATATCAATACCGACCAGATTATCCAAGGACGATATCTGACACTTCTTGACTATAAAGCGATGGCAGAACACACATTTGAGATTGTTCGCCCTGACTTCGTCGAGATCGTTGAACAGGGAGATATTGTGGTGGCTGCTCGAAATTTTGGCAGTGGTTCCTCACGAGAAGAAGCACCCATGGTACTCAAACAAGTTGGTATCTCTTGTGTGATTGCAGAATCGTTTGCTAGAATCTTCTATCGAAATGCATTCAACATAGGCCTACCTGCACTGATTGTTCCAGAGATTACAAAGCATGTATCAGAAGGACAGGAACTTCATGTGGACCTTGTGCAGGGGACGGTCTTGATTGATGAAACCAATATGGAACTGAAGGGTAGCTGTGTACCTCAGAGGATGTTAGATCTACTTACTGCGGGCGGAGCCGTAGCATGGTTTAAACAACAGATATCCTAGCAAATCTACTCTCACTAAGGAAAATGCTATTAACCCTCCATCCAGTGGAGCTCTTAGTGTTCGTCGCTATTGAGGTTACCACATGAATGTCATGTTATTCCTACTTGTTTCGATTATCATCCATGCGATTCCTCTACCGTATACTAAAGGGATGCTTCGTTTTAATAGATTGATTAGATGGCTACCCCTTAGACTACTGTGGGGAACAGGAGCATGGGTGGCAATAAGTCTCTTTGCAGGTATGACTCTACCTTGGGCTATCATCAGCCTGGTCATGAGTTATGCGTTATTGCTTCTCTTTGCAGGTGGTTTCAGACCTGGAAGTATAGAAGAAATCGTTGAAGGTGCACAGATGCCCTTGATGTGTATAGGGTTGATTGTGCTTATTGTTATGCCAATGTTTTCCGGGTTGATCGGATGGACTTCTGATGTGTCAAATGCACAATACTTTGACACCGATTTCATCACTGAAACTGCGGACCCGCTGTTCAATTCCCCCATTCCTGATAACCAAGTCAGACTTGTTACACAGGAATATGCTTCATTTGTCGCACGGCAGCAGTTTGCTTCAATAGGCTCGAATATCGAGATCGCAGCTACTCATATTACGACGAAGAATGGCCGGTTAGTTTGGGTGTGTATCATAGTATCGACAAACGTACTTTCGGAGAACTTCATCAAAGGCCTGATAGTTGTAGATGCTAATGACCCGTCCATGGTTGAGGTGATTACTGATGTTCAGATTCCTGTTGGTGAGGGTCTCTTCTGGGATAAGAATATTCAATTTTCTAACTACCTTGGAGACATGACTAATGCCTACGAGTATGCATACCCAACTTGGGACCCAAGTGGTCAATTGGTCTATATTCAAACAAGAACGAATTTGGGCTTTGATTTCATTGAGAGACCTCTAGGACCTGCTATGTATTTCCATAACGGTACAATTGTGTATTATGATACAATTGATGAAACACCTGACTGGGTTACACAGGCATATAGTGAAGAGTGGCTTGAACGTCAGGTCACCCGATGGGGAGGATACAGACGAAGCGATGGATTCGATCTATTCGCTGGTGGTTTCCTCTGGGTAATACCACCTTCCAATGATAGGTTGGAGATGACTGAGGATACACGCTACATCATCAATCCAGATTCAAATCGAGTTGAAGCTCTCGTTGCAGTTCACCCACCAGGAGCTACAACACTTTCTCTTAGTGGTATGGTTAGAGCTACAAAAGATGGGATATACTACCATGACCTGAGCCATGAGGGACTTGCAAGCGGTGAGGCAGCTATTAACGAGGTCATCAAGGCGTTTCCAGATCCTGTAGCAGGCTCATACTTTGGCGCAATGCCTCTATTGTATCCTGTTCAAGTTAACGCCACAGCATATCGCTATGCTTGGTACTGCCCATTGTATTGGTTTGATGGATACTACGATTCTGAGTCAGAAGATTACTATATCTCTGACATCAGGCTCCATGCATTTGCAATAGCTGATGCTCACGACGTTACTATTTCATATACAGTAGTGAGGTCAGGTGCACTAACAGGAGCCGCACTTGTCCAGGCTGCGAGAGAAGGATATGTAGAGGCTGTTGGTGGAGAGATTATTGAAGAACCAACTGACACGTTCACTTTGACAGCGAATGTAACAGCGGTCAGCTCATACGTAGAGGATGGCGATACTCACATAGTTTTGAGTACAACCAATGCAACGTACGATTATATCGAAGGCGCTACAGACTGGATGGACCTGTCTGATTGGTATGCACTCCTAAGCATGGAAGTTGGTGATAACTTCACTGCTTTAATTCAGATTATAGGAGAGCAGTACCGAATAGTTTCGATAGTGAAGAACTAAACTAATGAGTTGGGATTTATTCCCAACTTCCCTTCTCTTTTTCCAGATCTTATTATCCCTGCATCTTAGCTTTCATTGCTGCGTATTTGCTCTTGATTGCGCCCCAAATTCTAGATTTTCTTGATGCGAACGCATTGGTGTGAATGGGACATCTATCCCCAAGTGAGCATTGATCTTCAAATCCGCCATAATCATGAAGTGCATCTGCGAGGGAGTGTTGCAGGAGTTCGTCCTCAAACTCTTTCATTATATCGCTAGTAATATAATTCCAGTCAGCATTACGGAACTTGTCTTTTCCAAGTATTTCGGATACGGCATCGAAGACTTTCTGGGCAATCTCTGGATTGTCCTCACCTAAT
>DAOWDY010000240.1 GCA_030638785.1 Candidatus Thorarchaeota archaeon | reverse complement strand
GATTCGTTTGTACATGCTCCAGAAACATTCAGTCAGACGAAGGAATACTACAAGATGCTAGTGAAGTTCCGGAAAGTTCTGGACCCGAACCTGATCCTACATCCAGGTCGACTAGCCATACCCTGGGAGTCTGTAACTGACCTACCAAACCCACTCGATGAGTGAAACTTGGGAGGAAAAAATAGTTGCATTTCCTAACCTATATTAATGGTAAAGTAACACGGAGGAAAGATTGACAATGAATCTCGAAGAACTTCGTAGAATCAACGCACGCTGCATTCACTGCCGAGCGTGTCAGTACGCATACTCGGATGAACCTGATCGCGAAGGTAAGGACGAGACGTACACTGGTATGCTCCCGGGTTGCCCAGCTGGATTGTTTTACGGATGGGAAGGTTACTTCAACAGCGGCAAACAGTGGATGGCTAGAGCATTCCTAGAAGGAGAGCTTCCTGCAAGCAAGGAACTCCTTGAGGTTACTGAGGCATGTACGACCTGCGGGATGTGCGAGACCCAGTGTCCCAACTACATAGACACAGTGCACGTTACAGAGGCACTTCGTGCAGCAATCATCGAGGCTGGTGTTGAACCTCTTGCCAAACACAAGGGAATGGGTGACCGAGTTGCAATAGCCGAAATGAGGAATCCCTATGGTGAGCCAAGAGAAGACCGAATCAAATGGCTCGGAGAGAATAAGGATGCTGTAGATAAATCCACGACTGGTATTGCATACTATATTGGTTGCACTGCCGCATATCGACAGCCACAGATTGCTGACCACACTGCCAGTATTCTTAGGAAGCTAGGTGTTGATTTCACAGTTGTAAGTGATGAGGTCTGTTGTGGATCTCCTATTCTACGAACTGGTCAGCGAGCTGGATTCAAAACAGTAATGGAGAAGAACCTAGAGTTGTTCAAGGACTATGATATGGTTCTGTTTAGTTGTGCAGGATGTTACAAGACATTCAGGAACGATTATCCAGAATTTAGTGGTGAACCACTCCCATTCAAGGTTCGACATGCTGTAGAATATGCATACGATTTGATCGGTGAGGGTAAACTTCCACTCAAGGGTTCATACGACAAGAAAGTAACTTGGCATGATCCATGCCATAGTATCCGTCACGTTGGTCTTGCCATTGAGAAAGAGATACTGAAGGAATCGAAGAACTGGCTTCTAGACAGCAGGAAGGCTGAGAAGGCCAAGCAGGAACACTACGAGCTTCCACGAGTGGTGTTAAGCCAAATTCCCGGTCTTGAACAGGTTGAGATGTATCGAAACCGTGGTGACGCCTTCTGTTGTGGAGCTGGTGGTGGTGTAAAGGCACAGTTCCCTGATTTGGCGATGTTCGCTTCCAAGGAACGACTCAAGGAGGCTGCAGCAACTGGTGCTGAAGTCCTAATGACCAGCTGTCCTTTCTGCGTGACAAACTTCCTAGACGGCGTCAAGGCGTTGAAGAAGGAAGAAGAGGAAACTGGTAAGGACCTCTCAGACCAAGGCTCAAAGCTTGAGGTTGTTGAACTCCTAGAATTGATGGATTCAATGCTAGACTAATATCTTAGAGACCCTGCCCCGTGCGGGGTCCTCTGACTTCTTTTTTGATTATCCTTCGACCATCACTTGTCCTTCACTAAATCTCCATGATTCTGAACAAAACCAGTTATGTCCACAATGGAAATTCTATTTTGAAAGGCAATAATGCTTTACAATTTTAGTTCTAATACTCTACGCCCTTCTTGCGTAGTCCGCTCCATCTCTTGGTGGTTCTTGATCAATTCTTATTGTGCTGAATCGTTTTCTCTCTTCTCTCCCAATGCAGATTCCCCCAAGGATGAAGAAGGCCGAAACTAGTATCAAGCCGAATGAGTAGGTTTCCCAATCCAACACCTCATCAAAGAAACCTGAAACCAATGGCTGGCTTAAACTAACAGAATAGTAATTAGATCCTGGGACTTCTACCTCATATAATCCCGGTTGAATATTAATGACTAGGTCTTCAGTAACTGCTTCACTCAGAGAATTACCGTTCATTGTAGTTTCTATTGATGTTATCTCTGTGTCATTCTGCAAGAAGTTTATCCTTACCGTCAAAATTTGAGTCGGTGTTAGGAAACACAATATATGAATCTCAATAGCACTTCGATATGCAACACTATCATAGACTCTAAAGACTCTAACGTCATCCTCATAGCTGTAGATCTGCTCTTCATTCAGCCCAAGGTATGATGACATTGGATGAGGAACTAGTGCGATAACCAAAAGGAGTGTTACCACGAAAGCGATTGATGGCACAAACAATGGCTTCTTCCTTAGAAATCCATGTTCTTGAGGCTCATTGCTATATCCAATCTCTCTATTGGTGCCAATGAAGACTCCTAGTATGAGTACAAGAAATGCGACTGCTCCCGCAATCGAAATGACTATTACTAGGCTATCCGTAGCTGCGCCAAGTATTGCATATCCTGAATCCGGGAAGATTTCGTTGCCAATCATTACACACCACCCCTTACATCTAGCTACTAATGTTTTCCTTCCTATGGGAAGGAAGCGCTGAGAGGAAATAAAATCTTCGACTACGCAACCCTTTTGATTTCCAGCCAGCAAACAGATGTTTATTCAATGCTAGAGTAATATCTTAGAGACCCTGCCCAACGCAGGGTCCTTTGACTTCTTTTTCATGACATGTTGAGCTAAATATTCAGGACTCTTTCAGAAAAAGGGTGAGGATAATCATTGCCTCTACGATAAGAGTCACCACAATTGCAGCCAGTATGAATGTGCCCGTTAGGTCTGTCAGAGTGCCAACAAGAATTGGACCAATGAAGCCCATTAATCCCCCAACAGAGAAGAACAATCCACTTGCAAGTCCGATGTATTCTGCCCCAACTTCAGGTAGATCCATCATTACCACTATCATGAGGGGCAGGAGTGCACCACTAGTTATTCCATAGAACACTAATGATGTGAGAAGAAGCAACTCTGTCGATGCGGCAATGGCGACAATACTGACACCCTCAATCAGTAATAACACTGCAATTATTCTCTTTCTTGAACCAGAAGATGAAAGTGCAGGGATAGTTGTGCTACCTAGAAGTCCAAGCCAGCTCGGTAACGAAGCTAGAATGCCCGCATCCACAGAGCTCATTCCTCTTGCCTCAAAAAGCGCTGGGAGCCAACCTGAGAAGCCGTAGAAAACAAGAAAGGCTGAGGAACCTATGATGGTAACCACCCAAACTTGTTTGTGCCCTATAATCGCTCTTAGAGACTCCCTCATTGGTCGGAGCCTCTCCTTTTGCTTTTCAGTTGTGCCTGATTCTCTTGCAAGTATTGCCCATGTCACAGCAATGAGTAATCCAATAGCTCCATAAAATGAAAAGACGCCACGCCATGAACCCACAATTGGCAGAATGATGGAATTTGTTATAGCTAGAGCGAGAGAGGATCCAATAATGGCCCCAGTCATGTAAATCCCTGATGCTAGTCCACGTTCCTTCCCTTCAAATGTTGAAGCAACTACTTTAGCCAACCCAACTGAGATTATTGGTCCGCCAAATCCGAAAAGAACAACTGCAAAAAAGAGTGTTTCGAAACTAAAGACGAATGAACGAAGAATTGTAGTTGTTCCAACTATTAGAAGACCTATGCCAATCATTTTTGTTTGACCGATGCGGTCAATTATTCCGCCTATTGGAATCGAGAGAGGGATGTACATCAAAATGATACTGCCTAATATCACGCCTATTTCCGAATAGGTCATAGATAGGTCAGTTGCAATAGTAGTCACTAAAGGAGGAATTGAGGAAAGAATCAAGCCGAATGCAAAGTAGACCAACCAAGCAAGTGCTAGGATGATCCATCGATAGCTCGATTTTGAGATTGAATCTTCTGAGGCGGTCATATTCTGTATATTCCTTCAAGTCGGATTAGGTTGATGTCTAATAATATCAAAAACATTGTTGAACCTACTATATCCCCTTTGAAGCTGCCCCCGTAATAGTTGTTACTTATATCTTTTTGAATGAAATACTACAAATCAAGACATTTTGGTGAAGAGGTATAGTGATTCTGTGAACATGTTATTCTTGCTCTGGCCTAATTCTATTTCAAAAAGTATCAGGCTCTTCTAATATAGACCTCTCCCTCTCTAGGTGGTTCTTGGTCATACTTCTCTCTCCTGATTCGTTTCTTATCTTCTCTTCCTACACACAGACCCCCAACTAGGAGGAAGAATGACCCTGCAGTTAGTAGAAATGTGTACGTTTGCCACGTCATCACTTCATTGATAAATCCTGATGCAAGGTGTTGGGATATGGCGATTGTGATCCAACTTGTTCGTGACACCGGGAAGTCATTATGATACTGTGAAGAACTAACATGTACCTCAATCAATCCTGTTGGGAGTGTAACAACGAATTCTCTTGAAACCGTTGGGTTAAGAGAAGTTCCATTAAATACAGTAGTTACGGTGTCAATCAGCGTGTCATTCTGATAGATGTCTGTCTGAAGTATGAGCGACTCATCATATTCCAAATTACATGACGCTTGAATCTCAATGGTGTTTGAATACGGAATTCCATCATGTATTCTGAAATTAGTTGAATCACTTCCTGAGAAATTCATTTGTGTCGAATTCAGACCTTGATACTCAGCCATCGGATGTGGAAAAAGTGCAATCACTAGAATTAACGTAATAATAAAAACAAATGATGGAACTAGCAGAGGTTTTCGTCTTAGAATTCCTTCCTCAGAGGATTCATCCTTAGTTCCAAAAACGATGCCAGCAACAAAAACCATGAATGTGACAAGACCTGAAATCATCAGAACCATTAGCAGACTGTCAGATGCTGCACCACATATTGTATAATTTGGTAGTGTTACAAAACCATTTCCAACCATGAACTAGATCTCCACAAAACTGGACAAT
>DAOWDY010000155.1 GCA_030638785.1 Candidatus Thorarchaeota archaeon | reverse complement strand
TGTGGAAGATAACAATCCTTAATGCGTTCACGATGTCTAGAGAGCCTCGATTTCACCTACAACCTTGTGCATTTTTCCTTCGTGGTTTTAGGGTTGTACAAGATCGTCGAATGCCTCAAGTATATTCATTCGAGGAGTTTCGATATCTCCAACAATCTCTATCTTCTCAAGATCAATCTCGCCAAGATTGCGTTTTCTGGCTTCTAGAAGCATTGGATTCTCAAGCGGATCAAGACCAACCATATGCAATCCTACTGCCTCTACTGCAAAAGCATCTCGACCAACTAGGAGTACATTGGGGGATAATGTAACTCGTTTCTTCTGGAATCCCAGATGCACAGTAGTGCCGTCTAATACTGCGAGGTCGATTCCTCCTGCAGCTTCATACAGATCTACAAGGGCGGTCGGCAAATCCTTGTGAAATCTATATTTCTTCTTATCCAAAATCAGACCGAGTAAATTCTTGATAATAGACCCCAAACTCATTATATCGTCCTTACCTGCCTGTTCGTATCTTCTGGACACATGCGTGCTAATGAAAGTTCTATGTTCACTAAATACATGAGAGAATGGTACTCTCTCCCCAGTTATCTCAACCTCATTTGTTCGCGTGTCATTTGATAGATTGAAGGGAACGACTTTCTCATTATAACATTCATTCCATATCTCTAGTCTTTCCAGACCAGGTCCAGCACTGCTATCAGATTCTGCTATTAGAATCTCAGGTGAAAGGTCAAAAGAGTCAATGATAGAGTTGAGATTCTTCGGAGTTGTGCAAATTCCAGTCTTGGCATTATAAATTCCAACTTTGACAACCAATCTTCTATCGGGTCTATTGAGGTCATCAATACCACCAATGATATCGATTGCTTGTGAAAATGATTCGAAGTCGACTACAGCAACGATTGGCTTCATTCTGGAGGCACCTACGTCCCATTGAGTTGGATAATCTCCCACTTAAAGAAAAGCTTCTCAGCAGATACAATTGAAAAATCAATATTTTGGCATTCTAACAGAAAATAATAGAGAGTTGGTGCTCACCTGTTCAAGTCTGAAAGACCACCAACTCTTTTTGATTATATTATGTGTTTCAAATGGTGTTTTCATTTGATTTCAGCAGTCATTTTTGCTACATCTTCTGCTGTGAAAGCAAGCATTGTGTGTGTCCTTGACCCACCGCCCGCCCCTAACTGGAATAACCCCTTTAGTGCAGTTTCACTGTCAGGCGCATCAATAATTGCAATCCAATCATATTTCCCCATTGTATAATATAGCGCTTTTATTTCAATTCCAAGTGATTTCGCTAGATCATAGGCACTCTTCTGGCGTTTTCCTTCTTCACCAATATTCATTACGGATTCTTTAGTTAGATTACCAAGTAAGACAAATGTAGGCATCAATCAACCTCCTAAGGCGATAACTACTATATAAGATAAATATACAAATCAGGTTTTGGGTCAATCCACTAATCTTTTTTGGTAATGCTTTGTCAGAAACAGAAAGGTGCTGAATGTTGGTCAACGGTGAAGAATCCCTTAATGAGGAAGAACTCTCGAAACTCATATCAGCGATGAGAGATGCAATAGGAATTCAGGGTTGGAGATCGGCGGACCTAAAGGCACGGGAAGTTTTGAAACATAAACCCAATGACCCTGATGCATTGATGTATCTTGGAGTCGCGAGGGCTGCACAAGGCTACGAACCAGAGGGAGAGCATCATCTTCTAGCATCTCTCACATTCAATCCGCATAACAAAGATGCATACTATCATCTAGGACTCATTGTATTGGAACAAGGAAGGTGCATACTCGCGAGTGAGGCTTTCAGAAAGGGACAAAGTATTGATCCAACAAATCATCGGCTTCTATACCAATTAGGACGTGCATTAGAACGTCTAGGAAATCTAGATGATGCATTAGATTCTTATAAGCAGGCACTTCAAAACAAACCAAATCCTGAACTCGACGAGATAGACTTCTCACTGGAATCTGAAAAAGCAATCATTCGCCTTCGAAGTGCGATTAGAGATTCCACTGTGAAGGTCGCTGATTGTGAAGACTAACCCTCTGGCTCAACACCCATGATGGGTGATAGTTGAATAAGGAGTTGGCCCATTAGGTATGTTATCCCCACAACGTAGGCAGAAAGAAAATCTGAGCTTGCAAAATATCTGACTCCTAAGACCCAGTCTGAGATTAGGAACAATAAAAACCCGAGAGCTAGCACAACTTTGAAAGCTAACGGAAATTCCTCAAACGACTTTGTAAGAGCAAAAGCAAGAACGGACGCAAGCAATGCCCCATAGAAGAGAGCTCCCATACTCATTTCAAAATCATATGGATTGTAGACTGTACCGAAGAACAGGGCAATTGTACTAACGATACAAATTAGAAGTACTGCAATATTCCTTAGGATGGGACCTGAACCGGACTGATATAGCAGGGGGGATTTGGTTCTCAGTCCAATAACATAGAGCGCATGCCCAACGCCGAAGAATATGATTCCGTTGATAAGTGTGAAAGGCGTAAGGAAGAGAATTCCACCCATCATCAGATCACCGATGAAACCGAAGGTCATAGCGATGAAGAATCGCAGAGAGTAACGGGACCAGGTCTGGTCTTTCTTCAAGTGGGAATATGCAGCATTCAAGAAAGCAAATACGACCAGAACCATAGATGATGAGAGAAAATAGAGTTGATTATTTGAACTGGTGAGGATGTAAGTTGCTGAATAGATTCCTACTAAACTCAGAAACACAATAATTGTTATGATTCGTAAATACCCAACAATCCTTGTTGATGTGTTCATCTCCATCTTAATCGTCCTCTCCTAGTGTTAGGAAGCATTACACAACGCTCCCTAAATCTATGTCCTTTTTGTGATGTCCCTTGCAAGACCTTTGGAATACCTATCAGAACAATGTACTATTCTAGCGTGAACTCCTCACCCTCACGC
>DAOWDY010000159.1 GCA_030638785.1 Candidatus Thorarchaeota archaeon | reverse complement strand
GTTATAGAAGGAGCAGGACATGTTCCCATTTTAACCCGTACAAGTGAGGTTGTTTCCGCTATCGAGAAATTCTTTGTATGAAACAATTAAGATGGTGCGGAGGGCGAGATTTGAACTCGCGAACTCCTACGAGATTGCCTCTTCACGACGATGTGTCGCAAAGTCTAGGCCCTCAACCTAGCGCCTTTAACCTGGCTGGGCAACCTCCGCAAATGCTGGAACCGAACATGATGCCTCACTGTAGGCGCTACGGTCAGGAATAGCACCATGTTGTGTTCAACAACGTAGCGGTTATCGAGTCGCTTTTTACCTTTTCGGGAACGGAGCAAGCTTGACTCGGTTGGTGTAGAAGAAGAAGGTTAAGGACAGATGAAGAGCAATCAAATCTCTCCAGTCTGGTCCATTATATTATCCAGGGGGAATATCACCTGGTTGCTGCGGCGAACCACTCGAATGGAGGGTGTGATTTACTCTTCCGCTTGCCTTTCTTGGTTTGTTTTCTTCGGAAATTCATTTTTTCACCTCGTAACAGATATTCTTAATTTTTTGTTAATATAGTCCTGTTGAAAGATGCACAAGAAATTTGGTGGAAAGCGTCAATCTAAACCGTATTAATAGCGTCCAGGTCATATTTTCATACTAGTTCATAGGAGAATGCAACTTGCGGAGAATGATACGAACTCATGAAATGCGACGTGCTACAGTTCTTCTGGGCCTTCTTTCGGTATTGATTCTACCTGTATTTCTAATGCCAATTGAGGTTGAAGCAGCAACACCGGTCATCACTGCCTTAGAAACACCCTCTATCGAGCGAACTTGGGATGATGTTTCTATTCTCTACCCAAATACATACCTCAACTCATCAATGGTTGAGGATGAGGTTGAGAATATCCATACAAGTGTCCCAGAACTTGTTGATGTAGAAGTCATAGGTCAGAGTATCGAAAATCGTGATATATTGAGCATTCGAATAACCAATGAGGATGCACCTCAACAGAAGGCGAAGACTCTGGTTGTCGCCCATCACCATGGTCGTGAAAAAGTCACTGTAAATACAGCCATCTACTTCATGCAGTGGTTAGTCAATAGCTACGGTGAAGACCCTCAAATTACAGAGTACATCGATACACAGGAGATCTATGTGATTCCGACAATAAATCCAGACGCTCTGAACTATATCTACAACAACAGCGATCATTGGTTACGAAAGAATCTTCGACCATACGATGATGATGGCGATGGCCAAATTGATGAAGACCCGTACGAAGATGTCAATGACGATGGGTACGTAACTCAATATGAGGTCTGGACGAAAGGAGTAGGTGAACAGCTGAACTATCAGTACGCTTACTACGAGGGTATTGACAACGATGGAGATGGTCAGTTCAACGAGGACTGGATTGGTCATACAGACTTGAATCGAAATTATGATTCTTATTGGGGACTTGAAAGTAGTGCATCTTTAGACCCACTGAGTCAGGTATTCTCAGGCACTGCACCTTTCTCAGAACCAGAAACGCAAGCATTCAGAGATTTTGCATTAGAGCATAGTTTTGGTATGTCCTATTCACTCCATACAGGAATAAACGCTACATTCTTTGTCACAAACTCAGTCGGAAACTGGATTGAGGGATCTTTATACTCCCAGATGTGGAATGATTATGAGGAAATCCTCCCTCCGAATTTCAACTATTATCTCGACTCCTCTGCAACAACAAGCAATGCTCGAGCGCCATCAACACTTTCAGGTGGATGGGGTGACTGGATGTATGAGGAACGAGGATGCATTGCTCCTATCACTTTCGAGATATTCAATAACGCTTCTTCTGAAGGTGAAGAGCTCTACTATCTCCATGAGGAGAATTCCACACATGTCATAATGGCGTGGAATGGAATCTTTGAGTATTTCGCCCCTGATGAACCATATATCGAATCTCTCTGGTTGGAACTGATACCGTCCTTCGAATACCTGCTTGAGCAGACCCCTAGGCTCTCATTGAGTCTTCAGGCCTCGACTATTCAAGATACCGAGGTTCAAGCTAGCATTACTGCTACTTGTCTAAGTCCTAGGATTGAAACAATCGATGGGGTGGATGTTCAGCTTCTAGATGGTACTCTTCTGGACTCAATACCTGCAATAGATGCTGGTCATGAAATCAGTACTTCAGTTCAACTCGAGTTTACATCCGCTAACGAGGGTGAGAATGTAACGATTCGTGTTGGAAACGAGTTTTCTGGCTATTACAGATTCTTAGTTTCATTCATATCTGGAGGTACTACCCTTGACCCGCTTGTTATTGGTGGCATCACCATCGCAGTTGTTGCAATCGTGATTGTGGTCATCTACCTCATCAGGAAGAGATAACTGACCAAAAACGCAGCAGTTTGATTTCGATCACTGCTGCATTATTTCCATCAAAAAGGGACAGACAGAAAAGCAAAGGATACTTACTCCTACTCATGTTGTACAGGTTTCTAGTTCCCGCAATAGAGCGACATCTAGATGAGTTTCTTCCCTTCATAACCCAGCTAAATGATGATCTTATCCATAAAAAACCAATACCCGAAGGTCGAGCCTTAGGAGAGATCGTATCTCACATATTCAGATCGATTGAATATTATCTACTGGGAGTGACAGAGGGGGTATGGGAGCCTGCTCCCTATGCCTTTGATGAGTTTACTACAGCGGATATGCTTGAGTCACAGTACAAGGAAGTATTCACCAGGGCGAAAGTACGACTTGCCTTAATCTCACTTAGTGATCTATCAAGAATGATAGACACTTTAGATCGTCGTGCAACTGTTGCTGAAATCATTCTTGAGATGCTTGAACACAGTATACATCATCGGGGAAAGCTAACTGTCTATCTCAGACTTCTAGGAGTTGAACCTCCAAAGATTGAGTACATCATCTGAATCGCTAATCGAAACCATAATATCGAATAAATAGCATTAGTCAGTTTGTGGTGGAGGAAGATGTGGATTGTTATCGCTTCATGTCTTATTGTCTGGTTTACAGCAAAAAGAACGAGACCAGGTGTGAGATTTCCCGCGGTGTTGCTAATTTCATTAGTTGCATCTGGTGCCACCTTTTTAGCTGTTCAGTATAGTGGAATTACCAGAACTACAATTGCACCAGAACAAGATCTTGTGGTATACAATGAGATAGCCACTTTTCCTTTTACAATTCAAAAGTTACACAATTGGTCCGCACATAAATTCACATACAAAATTCTATTGGGCGGTTCAGATGGAACCATAATACATGAGTCTGCGTCAAGAGATGATCAGAGTGAGTTTATGCACTGGGAACAAGCTGTGTCTGTTGGGGTCGTGTGTATTCTAGGGATTATAATGACAATTGGTACTATTCTTCCCATTGAGTTTTTCTTCTTGATTAAATCTAAGAAAACGTATGCAAACAGGGCTATCCCCATACAAACCCCTTAACAAATTCCAGAAAAAAGTAGGATCAGATGGAGCCCCGGGGGGGACTTTCTATCCATGAGGAAATCTCATGAATTATCGAACCCCCGCGATCCTGCTTACGAAGCAGACGCTATAACCACTAAGCCACCGAGGCAAGACTAATGCGCAACCCTTTGAGACCGCTATAAAACTTTATCATAAAGCGAAGTTATCAGATGAACGAGGTCTGTGAATGAACTCAAAAATGCCGGGTGAGCGAAAATTCCTTCAAAGCATCAGTCATCTTGTGCATCACATACGGGGAGGTATCCTTGGGTTTGATGACGATGCATCTGATGTCCCTCTGAATGGTGATCAACACGCTGTCATCAATGTTGATACCTTTGTACGTGAAACTGACTGGCTGCCGGAAATGACCCCCGCGCAAGTTGGAAGAAAGACTGCAGTCATGACCATCAGTGATGTTGTTGCCAAAGGAGCCAAGGCAACTGCGACGATGCTGTCATTGTGTGTGCCCAAGGACTATTCTTCTGAGGAAGCAGAGGAGATTGTACGAGGTTTCTCACAATATTGTATGAAATCCGGCATTTCATTCATAGGTGGAGATCTAGGAACAGCAATGGATGTAATTCTGACCGGTGTTGGTATAGGATTAGCCCCCCCTGAGGGTATTATTCCACGAAATGGTGCAAAGGAAGATGATGTGATTGCTGTTACAGGACCATTTGGTCTGACATCGATTGGATTTGAGCATCTTCTTCGAGGTGGTTCTCTTCCAGACGAAATGAAGCACGATGTCCTCGGTGCTGTTTACAACCCTCATATACATCATGATCTTGTTTCTGGACTCGCGAAAGAGGGTGCAGTATCTGCTTCAATGGATAGCAGCGATGGACTTGGAATCACTCTGAATACAATGGCAAAGCAGAGTGGATTGGCTTTCGTTATTGATAATCTTCCTGTTCCAGTTGAAGTAGTACGCTATGCCAGAGAGAATAAATTAGACCTCTTGAAGATGGTAATGGAGGGCGGTGAAGAATTCACGCTAGTGCTTAGTATCCCTTCCGAGAAATGGGATACTGCGCTTGATATTGCTGCAACTCGTGATGTCCCTCTCAAACAGATTGGTTATGCCCAAAAGGGAGATAGAGTTGTGTATGAATCGTCCGAGGGCATTCTTGATATTTCACCCTCAGGATACGATAGTCTGAAAGGATGGGATTAGTCTGGTTCGGGTAGCACTTGTAGATGGATATGTGGACGAACCAACCTGTCTAGGTGTGCCTCCTTACATCAGTACATACCCTCGTTATATTGCAGGGGCCATTTGGAAGCAGGAACCGCATGCAGAGATACTCTATTCCACTATTGATCAGGTCCGTGAGAGTTTCGATAAGGCTATTGATATATGGAGCACCGCAGACATAGCTATCCTCATTGCGGGAATGATAGTTCCCGGCAAGTATGTTGGAGGTACCCCAATTTCTGTTCGAGAGGCGAGGACGCTGTTCTCTGATTACCGTCTCGAGGATATTCCTAAGGTACTTGTTGGTCCATGGGCGCGTTTTGGATATGGACAGAAAGGTGGGAAATTAGCTCTGAGCTCCATATCACTGGCACCGCCATTTGATTTCATTGCGCCTGGGGATCCGGAGATGGTAGTTGCCAGCATTGCAGAGTCTGAATGGTCCCCAGAAAACGCAGATTTGGATGTATGTATCAGTTCTCCACAGGAAATTGAAGAATATACTCGACGGGGTGCAGGAATTGTTACCCAGCACCCAGGTTTCAAGAGAGGGTACCTAATTTGTGAGATTGAAACCTATCGTGGGTGTGCACGCTATCTTACTGGTGGTTGCTCATTCTGCGTTGAACCACTATATGGAGAACCAAAACAGAGGAATCCTGATGATGTTGTCAGGGAAATCGAGGCACTATACACTGCTGGAGTACGGGCTTTCAGAATAGGTAAGCAGGCTGATCTCTTTGTATTTGGATCCAATGAGATTGGTGTGGAAGAATTTCCAACCCCTAATCCTGAGGTAATAGAATCTCTCTTCTCAAAGATACGACAAGTGGCTCCAGAGGTGAATGTACTTCATATTGACAATGTGAATCCTGGAACGATTGCTCATCATCCAGAAGAGAGCAGAAAGGTCGCTCGTTCAATAATAAAATATCATACATCTGGTGATGTTGCAGCCTTTGGAATTGAATCTGTTGATCCTGATGTAGTTCGAAGAAACAATCTGAAAGTGAATATGGAGGAAGCAGTTACTGCAGTTCGAATCCTCAATGAGGTTGGCGGGGGACGAGAAGGTCTTGGCCTTCCCCATCTGCTACCGGGAATAAATCTGCTCTATGGATTGCCTGGCGAGAGCAAAAAGACCATCGAGTACAACATGGAATTTCTTAACACTCTGGTGAGTGAGGGACTGATAGTCAGGAGAATCAATATTCGTCAGGTTATAGGATTTGAAAGCACACGCTTGATAGATGATGACCGAAGTAGGTTGAAACGAAACCTATTCTTCAAGCATAAAGAGCAAGTCCGTGAATCTATTGATCTGGAGATGATCAAGAGGGTTGCTCCACCAGGGACGGTACTGTCATCTGCTTTCTTAGAGGGTGCAGAGGGAAAGGGGTATCTCCTGAGACCCTTGGGTACCTATCCTCTTCTATGCAGGATGCCTTCTGGGAATCCGCCATCTGATGTAACAAATTTGGTTGTAGTGGATCACGGTCCGAGATCTTTGATTGTTCTACCTTATCCAATCAGACCAAACAATCTCTCACTAGCACAATGGAGAGCCATACCTGGTATAGGTAACAAACGGGCCGCCCGCATCAAGGCTGGAGGAGCGATATCAGAAATTGCACAAATTGAGAGCCGACTAGAGAATCCGATCCCCGAATGGCTAAAGGAATCACTCTCGCTTGAAAACTAATGGCGGGTCCGGGCGGATTTGAACCGCCGACCTCTAACTTAGAAGGCTAGCGCCCTATTTGTATCCCAAAGGTTACCCTCTGGGTCCATACTAGGCAACGGACCCCAGACACTTGGGCCACAAAGTTCAGTCATAAACTTTTCCGCATGTTCGTACAAAAAGAAGAGATGACCGAGGACTTTCGCCCTCGGGATGGATGCAGATGTGTGAAACCATAGCATCCAGTCACATTTCCGTTTGGTGAATGCGATTTAAGGTACTATTCATCAGAGAACAACGAATGATGGCGGATACATGAAGAAGTACTGAATCACAATCGATAATATTATTCCACTTGCCACAAGTCCCTTCCCTCTCTTCATATTCACTTCCGTGAACCAAAGGATAGCACCTACAAGTACAACAACGACTCCTGAAATCCTTCCTATGAACATCAGGAAGTCCCATATCTCTGCAAAATAGAGCGAGATCATTGCAATGAAATCTGTGAGTGGACTCTGAATTATAAATGGTAACAACGTAGCCTCACCATGGATTCATTCTCTGTGTACAATATAAACTCATGAAAGGAAGAGTTGCTTAGGAAAGAGACCTTATATGTTTACAAAGTACTTTGCAATACAGAGTACTTTACATAAAGTGAATTGAAATGAACGATGATGACTTAGTAAAACTTGAACAAAACGCATTCAGAGAATCGATGAAAGATGGAGTCATGGAAACCCTTGCAGGATTTGTGTTTCTAATAATGGCTGTTATGTTTCAGCAGCCAGCCTTTATTGGGGTCTTTGTAGTGTTCAATCTACTCCTACTTCCTAGATTAGTGGAAGTGTTCCGCGATAAGCATACATATCCCCGAATTGGCTATGTCAAACTGAAGACGAAAGAGTCCGATTTCAGTATCCGCCCCCTTCTACTTCTCCTTGTAGTAGTGGCAACGCTCACAGGACTGGCAACTCAGTTGTTGGTAGGTGACGTATTCAATCTGTACAATTGGTTGATTCTAATGCCATTTACTTTAGGTTTGATAATGTTTGGACCAAGTATATTCTTGGTTGAAAAGACTGGATCGAAAACATACTATCTGTTTGGGACTATTACATCTATTCTTGGACTGGTCGTATCCTATCTATCAACTGTTTACCCTACAACCGATTACCTTGATGGAGCTATGGCATTCTGCATGATTTTAGGTGTAGCACTAGCTATCGGAGGTCTGCTCAAACTAGCATATTTCCTCCGTACATATCCAATCCTTGACACTCAGGAGGATGTAGTGAGTGAACAATGATCACAGCAAAGACATTGACAAGGTTATCCACGAACCTGCTCGGTTGAAAATCGTTGCTCAACTCTATGTTGTTGAGAGTGCTGACATGGTCTTTTTGATGCGTCAGGCGGAACTCACATGGGGGAATCTATCCTCTCATGTGACCAAGTTAGAATCAGCTGGATATATCGAAGTAACAAAAGACTTCGTGGAGAAGAAACCTCGGACAACCTTGAAGTTGACCACAGAGGGACGGAAAGCGTTCGAAAAGTATCGAGAAAATATCAAACGAATGCTCGATGTTTAAACTTGCAGAGGGTGGGTATCTACCTACCTACCCCTCAATCCCTCACAGAATGCTAGAACATTTTTCCCCAAATCCTCAAAGTTATACCCTCCTTCAAGAAGTCCATAACGGCGACCTTTGCACCTTTCTTTTGCGAATTCGAACATCATTAGTCCGAGTTCATGAAATGCTTCAGTAGATAGATTTGAGCCCCAATCGTCTTCATACTGGTCAAATCCCGCTGATGCAACGATGATATCCACATCAGGTGCGTTGTCAAGTTCTCGTTTTGCATCCTTGAGGTATTCAACATCTCCTCTTCCGTGTGGGTTGTAGATAGTAAAACTGGGGTCATCACCGAGAATGTTGATATTTCCATCCCCAGTATGCAGATCGAAATCCAAGACATAGGCTGTTTCGATTAACCCCTTTGCCTTAAGATGGAGAAGGGAAACTGAGATATTGTTGAAATAACAGAACCCCCAATATGAGGAGTGAGAAGCATGATGACCT
>DAOWDY010000056.1 GCA_030638785.1 Candidatus Thorarchaeota archaeon | reverse complement strand
CACTCACAGCTGCTACTATGATGTACGAGATTCTCTGTGTCTTGGCGGAAGCAGTAGCCCAACGTAAAGGACAGTAGACAGTTCTTCCTTTCTATTCGCTAAGATATTCGGTCTTGAGTATGTTTCCACATACACCTTCGGTATTAACCTTGCCACCCAAAATATGTGGTTAGAAAGTTTACGTGTCCGTTTAGCCCGTAACCTTGATGTTAGGAAAAAGATTTGCAGCTAATTTATCTATCCGGATGGAATGTATGCAATAGTTGAGAATAATGAAGAATGAGCGAATACCTGGGATTTGTGTTGCAGACCCAGATGCGAATTGTGATAACTGTTCCCTCAAGGAGCGACTTCTCTGTAGGTTTGAGAAAACCTTTGCCAACAAGTTTCTACTTGGTAATGTTACCTATAGGATCCTTGCTACTGCAATAGCCTTTGTTGTGGGATTGCATACAGGCCAATGGTGGATGGTTCCTTTCTATGTTGGTTTTGTCCTGCTTACATTTTTGATAGTCGAACCCAGATTACTGTGCTCACACTGTCCCTTTTATGCAAAGGAAGGTAGGACTCTTCAGTGTTGGGCGTTAAGGGGTATGCCTAAGCTTTGGAAGTATCATCCTGAGCCAGCCAGTAATGCTGAGAAGAGAACAATGCTCATCTTTGGTGGAATAATTGATGTGGCACCAATCGCCTTTGCATTATACGGTTTCTATGTATTAGCTTTAGATTGGCTGGCTGGTTCTTTAGATTTCATTATCCTTGGTCTGCTGAGTGGATTGACATTGATCTTTTTGGTGTTAGCAGCTTCTTTTGATAAGATGCTTAGAGGTGGGACCTGCCTCATCTGTACTAATTTCTCATGTGGAATGAACAAGGTTCCTGAGGATTTGAGGAAGGAGTTTCTAGAGAAAAATCCCACAATGAAGAAGGCTTGGGATGGAGAAAACTCTCAATAAGTTACGGTTAGAAAGTTAACCTTAGTAATCCCTACAGTTTTTCCTGAATTTGAGCAGAGATTGATTCTACTTTAGAGAATACCTCTATAGGGTCACTTCCAGACTCAATGATAGAGCAAACTGGGTCACCTTGATTGACCTCAACTCCTTCTGGTGACCTATCAACAGTACTTGGCCATAATGACAAATCTGGAACCGTTCCGTCTTGATGTGCATAGACTATCATTTTGGTGGTGGGCTGATATCGAGGCGCCATATCCGGTAATTTCCCTTCACATGCCTGAATATGTAAAACACTCACTGAGATATCGGATGCTCGTTCTAACATCTCAAGGGATCCTTGGAATCTAGGATTTATTTCTAGTAACCATATATCTCCAGTGGAGGTAACGACATAATCAATACCTATCGACCCTTTAAGATGCAGTTCCGATGTTAGAGATTCAGACACATTCCGAACTCTTTCTTGTATCTTATCGTCAACAGATGCAGGAATCCTGTTTCCGCAGTAGACGAAGTCGCTTAACCTCCCGGCGGATGGTAATCCAATGAGTTGATCTTGAATTGAGAGAGTCATAGCATCTGTCCCTGTACCTAGAACACTTGCACTAACATCGATTCCTGATACATATTCCTGTACAACTCTTGGTCCAAGTCGCTCAGATTCTTCGAGAGCCTTATAGAAGGTTTCCAACTGTTTGAAACCGGATATTTTCCGGATTCCAGCCCCACCTCCCGATGTGATGGGGCGAATGACACAAGGCAGACCAAGTTGCTTCATGATCTCTTTAGCTTCTTCAAGATTTTCCACTATCGAATGAGTAGGGTAGTTGATGTCATTCTTTTTCGCTAGTTTCGCAATTCTTTCCTTATCTCGTGCACCCTGCATAAGGTCAACAGAATTTCCCGTAATTCCGTGTTTTTCATCTATGGATACAAGAGAATCAGTATGATCATCAAACCCGCTGCCTATCAGAGTAAAGTCTAGTTCTGTGTAACCGAATAGATGCTCGAAGTTTTTTGAGAGTGAAATGTGGACTGGAGCTCCTAGTGACCCTCGCTGTCTACTGCCTGGAACTGGACTAAGAACAGCTATCCACTCTTCGGAACAAGCATCGAGGTCTGAATCTCCCCAATAATCTGAAACATACGGCAAACCACCAGCCCTGCGCACTGAACATGCAAGAGGTCTTGCATTAAAGCCAATAACTCCAACTTTTTTACCGTTCAAGGGCGTATGTAATAATGCCATCAATTCAAACAGTTATTCACTACCTGATAAGTAGATAAGTTATCATCACCAAACTCCAAGAAAAAGTATCTAGGGACACACTCTAGGAAACCTTATACAGTGGACGTAGCTGTTAGAGATGTAGCTTGGTCCTTGAGGGAATCTCATGCCTGATGAGAAGCTTACTGATGATGATAAAGCCGCAATGCAGAGAGCATTGAAGGATTCGGCCCTTACCGATTCAGAAATCAAAAGGATGGCTGAAGGTGTGGACGAATTTGGAGAAACCGCTTTACCAGTTGATACTGGAGAGGACTTGGTTTCTGCAGCTGCAAGTGCCCTTGAATTTGTAGAAGGGTTGGATGCCACTGAAGCAAAATCTGATAGGGTTTTTGAAAGTGCTGATACAGTTGCAAGTTTCGATAGACTTCTAGAGAAGCTCGAAGCTATACGAAGTGACATTACATCACTTCAAAGAGCGGTTGTAGGTATTTTCGCCACACAACTCTTGACCTTTAGAGGAAAGGTAGTTGACCTCAAAACAATTGTTTCAGAGGAGATGGTTGAGAAGCTACGGATGCCCATGTTTAAGGGTGTGATTGAAACTACTTTCGTAGACATAGTTGACGGAGAATTTTCCGCCCTTGAGAAAGATTTGGTTGATAAAATAGTCGACCAGACGCAGGAGAGATTCAAGGAATTTGCTACCAGATTAAGAGAATCTGAATCTGATCTTCGAGCAACAATTATCCAGCAACAGGATGTAGTCCGCTCATTCATGCAGAGTCTAGAAGAAGAGGCACTATCGTCCGGAGAAGGTTTGACTGCTAAGAATCGTGAAGTTCTTGAACTTGAAAACAAAATCAAAAAGCTTCATGCGCAGCTTGATGGAACAAAAACATCGGATGCTCAGACTGAGGAACTCAATCGAAGAATAACTGACCTTGAGGCTGAGATCGAAGAAGCAAGGGAGAATCTTGTAAGAAAAGATGCGGTCTTAGATGCAAGGACTAAGGAAAGAGATGAAGTAAAGACCGCGCATGACGAGATTAGCATCAAAGCAGCTGAAGTACAAGCGGAGTTAGAAATATACAAGAAACATGAAGAAACAGCCAAGACAGTATCATCCTCAAACGAGGCCGAGGTCAACTCTCTAAAATCTAAAGTAGAGCTACTTGAAACAGCGCTATCAGAGAAGCGAGAGGAGTCAAAAACAGACTCCAAGACAATCAAGGATTTTGAACGTAAAATAACTAAGGTTGAGAAGGATAAGATAGCAGCGGAAGAATCTGCAGAGAGTCGACTCAAAGAGTTAGAAGAGATGCAAGCAAAGATTAGCGAAGTAAAGGAACTTGAACAGAAAGTCTACGACCTTGGAAATGATCTTCGCGAGGCAGAAGGAAAAATACCAATTGTTGAGATGCAGAAAGAAGCATTCGAGAAAGCAACTCGACTAATGGAGAAAGAGCGAGATATGGCTCTCGAGATGCGTGATATTTCAGATGAGAGAGCGAAGCGGTATATCACGGTGTTAGGTATAGAGGCTAACACAAAGGTGCTCCTATTGGTCGATGAAGTTGGGCGAATGTCATTTTCGGATTTAGGAAAGTCCCTTGGTATTCCTACAGGCTTAGCTACGAAACATGCAAGACAGTTAGCTAAACTTGGAGTAATCAAAATTGAAAATGAAGTAGCTATATCAACTCTGAAAGAAATTGATATTAAAGAGGGCGAAGTAAAGCTAGACTAAAAGGCGATTGAACGGTCTCCCTCTCCGAAAAGATCCAATATGTCCAACCAGTACTTGCTAATCTTACTAAGAGCTGATGAAAAGTCACGTGCAAGCCTATAATCACCCATCCTTTTCTCTACAAGTCCAACATCGCGGAGTTTTCGCATGACTTTCACATAAAGACCTCTACTACTCAGAACAAACCTCTCCCACTCCGAATCCTGTACGACACCATTTGCACTAACAATCTCGTTCAGTATTTTCGCTGCTTGTTCTACCTGCATCTCAGTGAAGAAGATGTATCGTAGAAGATGTCTAGGGCTGATTAGGGATGGACGCCTGACCAAGTCAATCTTAGCCATACTCACTTACCAAGGCCTACTTGACCTAAACTGCTTATCAGACCAAGTATTACGATTCTGCTCTTAGACTCTTCACCATTAACAATGGTACGACAACAATTACGAATACAGCAACTGAGATTATTGTTTGGAAAGCAGGTGTGAAGGTAGTGTAAGCTGAAAGAATCAATCCTGCAATAATCGTCGAGATAAAGGGTAACAGATTCACTGGTGTTTTTAATCGTCCCATTGAAGTTATCATGATAAAGAAACCGTATGCAAGAGCTGAGAATCCAAGAGCTAATGCGAACATTACTGCTGCCAGCTCAAATACACCATAGAGCAACCAACCCGCATCTGGAATAAGCGCTGCTATAACTAACCAGATAATTTCGAAGAGTAATAGAAACTTCAAACCAGGAAGTGCATTACTGATGTCCACATCAGAAGGTGCATTGCTGAACATGATTGTCATCGCTAGAAAAGCAACAATCCAGAATATTGGATTAATAACGGTAAGTCCAGCAAATGTGTAGAAGAAGTTGTACACAAAGCTACCAATAGCTGTTAATGGATAGTACATGTCTGGATTTGCCTTTGCTCCTATGAGATCCTGAAGAAGTGTAAGGGCTTCTCCTCCTAGGTGCGAATCTGGAATGAGATAAGTTGCAAAGAGGGCAAAGAATGTGAGTAGGATGAGAGATACCCCTACGGGAGCCAGATTAATGATGGTTCTCTTCAGTGTACTATCAGGGTTGACATATTTCACGTAACCCAAAATGACATGGTCTTCTTGAACTGATACATTAATGGGTTTGAATTCAACAATCTCGGTCCTCGTGAGAACGCATCCCAGAGCATGTGATGATTCATGTAATGCGACCCCAGGACCCACAAGTGCATACCACGCTCTTGAACCAGGTTTTCGGGTCACATTTAGGGCGGTGTGAGAGAGTTTCTCTAATAACCATCCTAAGAACCAAACTACAAAGAATAATACAATTGCTATCAGGACTATCATGAAATACGCGTACAATCAATTTTACCCCCAATTCACGCAATTAATCCATACCAAGCTCTCGTTTCTTCTCTTCTTCGACCCTATCTAGTTCTTCAGCCTTAAGGCGATCCATCTCTTTGGCTCTATCCTTTTTTGCTCGATCTACTTGTTTTTGCTTGTCTTTCTCAATATCCCGAATCCTCTTTTCCTTAGTTTTCTCCGCGTTTCTCACGCGCTTCCCAAGGCCATCAACTCTCTTTTGAACATTCGAGATCTCTTTGTCACGTTTTCCAGCTGCTCTCTTGTATTTCTTGTCTGCAACTTTCCATGCACCTTCAGCTTCTCTCGTTCTACCGAGAATTGCTTCATATGCATCTCGTCGTGACTTTGCTTCATTCCGATATCTATCAATCTCCCCATCAAGGCGTGCGCCGATTCCAGATAGCTCAGATTCACTTTTCTGAAGCTCAATCTTGAACTTCTCGATGTCGGAGTTGATTTTTCGGATTTTCTTATCGTCTGAATAATCTGAATCTGACATGGTAATCTTTCTACAATTACATATGGTGCTATTTCACTGTTGCCTATTTATACTACACAAGATTCACATTATGCAACACAGTACAATTTCAAATAATTATATTTCGAGCCTATTCAGCCTGAAGGATTGCTGTTGTAATATCCGCTGAACCAGCACCTATCAGAATTGCTTGTTCTTCATGAATTACAGAATTAATTGCAGCAGTAAGTTCACCTTCACTCAGCGGCAATCCAATGAGGGTCTGCTCAATCTTCTCTAGACATGTTTCAGGATGAAGGAAGAAGTCACCAGTGATAGTTACCTTTCGGATGATGTTCTGATCTATCCACAGCTTGATCTTGATGAGTTTTCCATCTGGAACTTTGTAGACTGACTGCCTCATGAGATCACCTCGAAAAGTTCCAATCGTGGGTTGAGTACTTCTCAAGAACTAATCTATCAACATCCTTCTGCTCTTCATCTGTCAGTGTCCCTGGTATTAGAGCGATATCGAGTGCCTCGGTGAAACCAAATTGGAGTGCTTCTTGTAAATCCACAACTTCCACAAACCTTCCCAAGACATCCGTAACAGAGGTAACACGCTGCTTCACATCTTCTATCATCTTGTCTGAAATCTTCTCTTGGGGTACTTTGAGAATAGTGAACATCAGCTCAACGTTGAGATTCAGCAGCGTTGTTCCGTGTTGAAGAACACATGAGTGCCTTCGTGTTTGAGCATTTCCGGAAATCTTCTTTCCTCCAGTTATGATATCGTTGATTGGTTTGAACTCAGATTCTATTCCCAAATACTTCAGTCCTGAAACAATTCCCTGACAGAGAATCTCGTAGGATTTTATGATGTCATCAGGAGCAAGTGTGTGTCCACGAGGTATGACGATGCTGTAGGTAATCTCGCCGTTATAATCATGATATACAGCTCCGCCTCCTGTGACCCTTCGAATACAATCAATATTATTCTCAGTACAGAATCTCACATCAATTTCATCATCCATGCTTTGGAAAGTGCCTATAGAAACAGCAGATGGATTCCAACGATAGAATCTTAGCGTTGGTGGGGATCTCCCTTCCTTTATTCCTAACATCACAGCCTCATCAATAGCCATGTTCGTAAATGCATCACTCTCTTGAAGGTCAATGAATCTAAATTCGTCGATATCAATTCACCAATCCAGCCTCGATTAGAGCATTATCAATTTCTTCTTCTTCAAGTGGTCGAGGATAGTTGTACATCGGGCCTCGCGGACGCTCGTTGTAGTAAGGACGATTGCATCCTGTACACCCAGTTACGCGAAACGCTGAGCCCGATGATAAGCTTTCTCTAAGGATATTGGTGTCTACATGAAATTCAAGTTTTCCATGTACATCAAAAGAAATCTGTTTCCTAGTGATTTTGTTTCCGGAGAGCAAATGTCTCAAAATCTGAATTCGTCTGTAAACTGCTAGTTCAGGTTGTGGAATTTTCTCCAGACTTGTTCCTTTGATGCTTGTAAATGCAAAGAGGGCAACCCGCACTTGCATTTCCTTCATTTGCATTAAGAATTCAGCGGCTTGTTTTTCGCTCTCGCCAAGACCTACTATCAGATGTGTCGTAACATTGCCCACACCAAAGATAGATTGTGCTTGGCCAATAGCCTCTATGTGTCCCGACCATGTATAGGGGCCATCACGACCTTTGCCCTTGATGTTTTCAAAGAGTGATTGTGTACATGCATCAATTGCGATTCCAATGTTGTTGATGCCAACTTCCTTCAAAATCTGCATTTCTTTCGAATCAATTGGATGAATGCATACTGAAATGGGTGCATTGGAAACTTCACGAATAGTCGCAACAATATCTTGGACATCTGTCACAACGTCTGGATAATTCAGAGTCTGGATACAAATTCTTCTTACAGACCCTGGAACTGAGATTCCTTTGACTACATCATTGAATGAAACTTTTGGCCAGCCTATTCGTGACAGTAACTTGGGATCGGAAACACTTCCGGAAGCTTGAGGGCAGAAGGCACAGTTCGCATCACATCCTTCCTCATTGTAAGTCATGATGAAAGCGGTTGTAAAATGCTCTGGGGGATTACCTTCTTCAAGACCCAAGACCATTCCGGTACCAAGAGACACACGAACATACTCGATCAATTGAACCGTCAATCCTATTTGGAACACAGCCTTAACGTTGTCGCTAGGGCAATACTGGGTCTCTCAAAAGAACTATATCTCCGTTTGAACCCGCTACTCTGGGTGCTCGTACTGAAGGCTGCAACGCGATTCAAGACATTTGTTTCAGAACAGAAGATGCTCCTCTTTACCCAAATTGCCATTCTGATGGGATTGGTTATAGAGATTGGTATCTTCTTCTCACTTCTCTGGTGGGGTAGACCACCAGCAATAGAGTATGCATTAGTATTCCAATTCTACTGGACACTTGCACTTTGGGTGATTATCATCAATATGGGTATAATCCTCTTTTGGTGGGTTTCCAGTCTAGGTCCTTGGAGTATCACATTGGACGAAGATGAAATTGTTACTCAGGGCGACGAAGACTGAGATTGACAGAATCCCCTTCACTCCACTGTTGTTCAAATCCTTTGAACTGAATAGGAATTATCTTGAGAGGTGGAACATTAGAAATTAACTGGCTCTTCGAATAGATATACATAGATATCCCTCTAATCGGTGAATTATCAAGAAACATTGAGTACTGTTTGTTTTGTGTGAAAAATGATGTTAAGGGCGAATGCATCTTCATGTATCCGATTGCGGAATCACCAATCATGATTGAACCAGATTCAATGTTTACCCCATAGATTCCACCATGAGGATAATGTGGGATTCCTGCATCAAGCAATCCCTTATTCCCTGAATCTGTCTGAGCTACATGACCAAAGACAGAGTCGATTCTTCCACTCATTGATGTAGAAGATGTCGCTAAAATATAATCTGAAGTAATTCTTTGAATTATCCATTGTGCTTGGGTTATGTAGTCGTGACCATCAACGGAGGGAGAGTCTAATAGGTCTGCGGCTTTCTCAATTGGATGCGATTTTGAAGAACGTTCGAAGTACTTACTGTTAACAACATCAATATGATAATGGGGTCCAGTCCAGAAGTTGAAATATCTTGATCTTAGAAGTGAGCCAATTTCAGCTCCTGGAGCAACTTCGTCTCCAATCTTGACTGTTGGATCACAATGCAATATCCGAAGAATTGATTCTTCATTATCATCAGGTTGGATACCTATTGCATAATCATACTCTTTTGTTTCGAATTTACGTTTCTTACCCATTCTGATCTGTTTCAGTTTCACCACAGTACCTTTCACTGGTGAAAAAGCAGGACCCGCCCATTCGTTGTGTGATGGGTAAACATCTACGGAACTACAATTTCTGTGCCCGATGTACGGACTGTTGAAGAATGAAAAGTAAGCATCATCTGGAATTGCAATTCCAACCCCGTTGGCTTTACCAATAGTCCTCAATTCAGTTGCCTCAAGAAAGGAAGAAGGTCTCTACTAGAGATCTTTTTACAATCTTCCTTAGAGTTTCTTAGCCGCATCGTAAATTGGCCAGAGTTTATTTTGCCAGTCGGTGAGACCCTTGATTGAATTAGGGTATTGTCTATACAATTCTCTGATGTCTTCCATCAGATGGGCGACTTTTTGTACTCGTCGAAGAAGAGGAATATTTCCAACTCCTGAAATAAGTCTCTTGAATTTCTCACCCGTTCCAATGGTCATCTTACCCGTCATACTGGTGTCGAGAAGATCACTTGCCTTGATGATTTGTTTCTGGAAAGCATAGTCAATGTCATCGTTGGTTATATTGAGAAGGAACCATCGGAAAACGTCCAGTGACGCTTGTTTCCCTCCGTACATCTCCATGTATTTTGGATTGTATCCCCACAACGCGTTGATGGATGTATCATTTTTCTCTAATGCTTCAGCAGCTGTTATTCCTGCTAGTGCACCTCCTAAGATTGATGATCCAATCCCCCCACCGTGAATCGGATTGACCTGACAGGCCGCATCACCAACTAACATGAAATTGTCATCGACCATTGTATCGATAGGTCGTCTGATAGGAGCAACTCCTCCACTGCTGTCAAGCATCTTCAACTCGGTCTTGTAAAAGTCCCAGTTTGGCTCAACAAAATTCTTCATGATGTCCTGAGGTTTTCGATGACCCTTGATTGTCATCACACCTGCACCAACATTGACCCGGTTCTTACCTTGCGGAAAGATCCATGTATAACCTCCAAGGGTTTCATCTTGGTTCCAAAAAATTTCTAGTATCTCAGGGGTCTCAAAGTCATACTCTGGGGTTTCGTAGATATCTCTCCACGCAACCATCTGATCTTCTTTGTTTATCACTCTCTCAATCGGAGTAGTATCAGGGAGTTGTCTTCTTAGCATACCAGTGGCGCCTGTGGCATCAACTACGATTTTTGAAGAAATGTCTTTGTCATTCCCCGAAGAATCCATAATCTTGATTCCTGCAACCTTGCCATCATCATAGAGGAGTCGTTTGACTCTAGTGGCCGCCCGTAGCTCTACTCCCTCTTTCTCTGCAAGACCTAGGAACCATTGCCCCATCTTCAGCCTATTGAAGGACATTCCAGTGGTTGTAGGTCCCGTCATTCTCAATCTATGCTCACGGTCAGGTGCTATTAGATCAATTCCTGTGACCTCATGTTCGATGATGTCACTAGGAACTTCGGGAAGCCCTACAAGTTCCCTTACTTCTAAGATATGGTGATTCCCTAAAGCATCGCCGCAGGTCTTGTCACCAATCTTTTCCTTCTCCTTTCTGTCAATCAAAAGAACTGAACGTCCTTTCTTTGCCAGTGTATACGCAGTTGTGGCTCCACCTGTTCCAGCACCAGCAACAATAACGTCGTAGTCCACCATCTAAATCGTCCTCGCTAAATTCCATGTCTGCTCGAGAAAGCCTTCAAACTGGAGGGCAATCAGCTCATTATCCGCCCAACCACAAACTGAAAAGTCGGGCATTGAAATGAGGGCTTCTACACCATCCATTACGAGATTAATCGCAAGAGCTTCTTCTTTAATTCTCTGTTTGAGTTTGATCCCTTCTAAATCAGAAGGAGAACCAAGTATTGCACGAATTGTCACTCCTCGTTCAGCCGCATCCTTGAGAGATTCAATTGCCTCTTCACCTAGTAATGACAGGTTCGGGCATACTAGCAAAATCCTTTCGTTCGCTTTGTGGATCATGCCATGCATCTTTGACATCACTTCAAGTCGGCCTCGAATGGTGTAAATGAGAGCAGGCATAGCTCCATCGGTTGACCGTTCCTCCTGTAAAACTGAGAGGTCTTCAATCAACTGGTTGAGTTTGCTATGAAGTGTGTCCTCTAAGTGACTCAAAGGTGCAAATTGATAGACCTTGGGTCTACCCTCGTGACTAACAACAAAACCTCTTGCTGTAAGACCATCTAAGACCGCATACAAGTTGGCATGATGAATACCAGTGGTAGTATGAAGGTCCGCTACGGTTGCTGAAGCCACTTGATTTAGTGCAATGATTACTGACGCTTCATGTGCACCGAATCCAAGATCACGAAGAACGTTCATCGCACGGTTCGTGACAAGGCCCAGCTTTTTCTCACTTATAAGGCTCATCTCGTTTCATCTAATTCTGTGCAATTACTACTTAAATTACTTGTGATATGCAAAACCAGTCAGAATTTCTTTCGCGATATCTCTTGCTGCAATGGATGTTATATTCGTCTTGTCGACAAGTGGATTCAATTCCACAATATCTGCATAGCATACTTTACCTGTTTTGAAAACGGTACGAATAAGTGAAATAAGTTCAGGCATTAGGAGGCCACTTGATTCAGGATGGCTTACACCTGGTGCGATGTGTGGTTGAAGAACATCTAGATCCACTGAGATGTAGATGCAGTCCACGGTGTTGGAAATCCTCTCGACTTCCTTCTTGAACTGAGCTGAGTCTTCTACACAGACTCCTGGACCAAGTTCTTTTTTCTGATCTGGAGTAGCTGTTCTAAGATCGTAAGCTACAATGTTCTCGGTATCAACAATATTATTTTCCACAATGCGTTTGAGAGTTGAAGCATGTGAGAGTTTGAGACCTCCCATATCGTCATAGAAATCTGCATGTGAATCGAAATAGACTAGACCGAAAGTTCCTCCTCTGCCTCTCAAGAGTCCTTTCAAAATTGGGTATGTGATGAAATGATCGCCTCCTAGTAAAAGAAGTCTACTAGCATGCTTCGAAAGTTTGGCCAGAGCTTCTGAAATATGAACTAAGACTGACTCAGGAGATTGTGCACCTACTTCAAGATCTCCAATATCCTCGAGAGTCAATAACTTTGTCAAGGATTCTTGTCCTTCTTCATCAGGATTTCCGATTGTCAATGGATAACTATGAGAACGTTCTGCATCAGTTGCTGATCGTATCGCGTCGGGACCAAACCTTGAACCGGGTGTATGGCTTGATGTAATATCATAAGGTATTCCAAGAACACCTACATCAGGGTCTCCTGATTTACATGGAGGTATTCCAAAGAAATCTCGCGGCAATCTTAGATAGCCGTTCAACTCATCTCGAAGAGGCATCGTTCTCAGAAATGTTTCAAGCGTTATGGTCTGATAAACTAGGCGATGAATACAAAAAAGAGAGAAGCGACCCTCGACAAGCATCGAGGGTCAATATTCTATTCTATACTTGATAGGCGCCTTCGCGACCCCTAACCAATCCCATTATGGCATAAATTCCCACGAGTCCAACCACACCGAGTGCAACACCAGTGTATGGCATTCCATCCATGATGGCGTCATACAGCAGGCCTCCGACATCTGCAGTGACAATAAAGCCTTGACGTATCGAGTCTTTGAAGAAAGTGTTTCCTTCATACCCATAAGTCAACTCTGCAGGAGTAAAGGTGTAACCACCTTCGTTCGTGAAAGTAACCTCATAGGTTATTGTCGCGGTTGCACCACCAGCCAGTGTTGCAACAGTATCAGAGGTTGTTCCAGTGACTGTCACTGTGGAATAGATAGCAGCTAGATCATCGTCAACAATGACAAGGTCAGTGATTGGTTCATCGCCCTCATTAGTAACTGTCACTGTAACAGTTGTAGAACCTCCAGGAGTTGTTGACTCTGGAGAGAATGTTCTCTCAACCGATACTAATGGTGGGAAGTCACCCTCAAAGCTGATGATATAATCACTCTGTGGTCCAAGTGCAGTCGCATTCCAGAAGACAACGTTAGATTCGTTGTCATAGAATGACTGGTTTGGAACATCTGGTGAGATTGATGTTACATTGACATTCCCCGGTAGCTTTGCAATAAGTAAAGAATTGCCACTTGGTAGAGGTGTCAGAGTTCCAGTTACACCTAGTAAGGTTTCCACATTGAGACTAGTTGAATCCGTAGAGAGCACCTGTTCACCAAGATACCCTGCGGCTGCAATAGCAATTGGTCCATCAATATCAAAAGGCAGGGTCTGAGCTAGTGTATAGAATGGCGGAATTATTCCTGCTGTACCTCCTGTAAATGTGCTGATCAGATCAACAATAGCTCCCATATCGGGAATTGCAAGAAGACCACCAGCTGCTGCATTAGCATCAGTGAAGTAAGTTCTGTCTACTGTAGCCAAGAATCCATCTTGGTTCATAACATCGAACATAGTATTTAGGGCTAGATCAAATTCGTGTGTTTCCTGTCTGACGTATACATCTATTGATTCGAATGGAAGTGTAATATCCATATCAGGTGGGAATAGGCTTTCATCGATTCGCAGGCTAATCAAATCTAGGAATGCAAACCCAAATTGAGATGTAAGATGGTTCTGAATGCTTGTCATTCGCGCGAGTGATGTTGCCTCAGCGACGTTGACGAAGATAGTAACCAAAAGGTTGAATTCGGTTCCTAGCATATCAAGAATTTGATTGACATCAAATCCGCCATCTTGAGCTAAAGTGAAACCTCCACCACCATCACCACCAAAGAAATCTCCACCAGCAAGTAGGTCAAAGATTAGTTCTAAGAATTCTCCGTGTGTAGAGAGTAAGGCCATAGCAATACAGCCCGTATACATCTCATTATCAAATGCCAATGCATCCGAAGGGATTCCAAGTTGACCATAGATGACTCCAGGAATACCTTGGTCATCCACATTTGCAAACATTAGTTCTGCACCATCTGTGAGCAAACTCTCAAGAAGAGATCCAAAGTCGAAATCATCTTGAGCCATAACATAGTTTGGACTTGCTGCTGCAGATAATGGTGCACCAATTAGGAAACCCATCATAACTATAACGAACGCGTGCTTCATTGTATAATTCATTTTCATAATCACTCCTTGGGTCGTACTGTAGCGCCGATTATCCCAGCCACGATAACAACGATGAGAGGTGTGACAATCCAAATAACAACGGGTGTTATTATTGCTATAATATCAAGTCCGCCCATTCCTCCTCCAAATCCTCCAATTAGTGTCAGAAGTTCTCCTATAAGGGATTGAACAAGTGGTATACCTAAGACTTCCGCCAAGGATGTTCCCGGTGGAATAGGTGGTAGTGAACCAAGATTCAAACCTGCAGAGATCAACTGGAAGACACTAAAGGCAAGAAGAAGAAGGGTTGTAATCCAAGCGAAAAGTGCAACTACAAATGCACCCTTCTTTGTTCCAGCTAGAACACCGCCAATGAACCCAGCAATTCCCCAGATGGCAACCATCATGAGGTTGTTTAATGGGTTTACAAGAATTATGTTAACTAATACCATAGAGGGTCGAACATAATTTCCGAGTTGGGGTGATAGCCAGAGAATTAGTGTTTCATACCCAGATGGAAGTAAGAACCAGCCCGCGGCAAGAACTATTCCTAGGGTGGCAATCCATCCGAAGTATTTTGATCCAAAAGCCATAATCCTCAATATCTCCTAAATTAGGAATCTATCAATTTCTCACATTGAGAACCTATATATCTATGCGGGGTTTACAGTCGCCAATTTGTCGACGGCTTTAGGAAGATAGAAATATGCAGTTCACTTGATTTCTCAAGAGATGCCCTTAACCCTATTTTGATGGGCGCTGGGCAGGAGTGGGTTGTGTGCTTACGCGCACATAAACGTTGATAGTCGGTTGAGCCCTATGAGTGATGACGACACACTACGTTCAGTGTATGAGCTAGTACAATTGATGTCTTCTCTAAATGATACTCGAAGGTCGATATTGATTGCACTTGCACATATCTATCCCCGAAGCGTGTCGGGTGTCCAACTTAGCCGATTGATCGGTTATAGTGGAAAATCGCGAAGCCTCTATCGAGGTGTACTCGCACACTTGCAAGAGAACAAAATGATAATGATAGATCAGCTAACTCCGAAGCTATATGCGATACGTATCAACAATGAGCACCCTCTTCTCATGCTGTTAGTAGATATGTGTCGAAAATATGGCTCGAAGTCGAAGAAGATCTATGAAAAGTCATTGGAGGAATAAACGTGGATAGTCTGCTAGTCCGTGCAAAAGGTCTCTATGTAGACCGGCAAAGGATAGCGTTAGCCACAGTCATGATTGTATTCACAGTGACCTTCTATGTTTTCTACAGCCCAGGAATATACACACTCGTTGAAGGCATTCCACATCAAATCCAGTATGGATCTGTTCAAGGAATCGAAATCGTGTATTCCTTCAACACAATAGGCTTCTTTCTGGCATTCTCAATTATGGTGTTTGCCTACGCCGTCTGGTCTTGGGCCTTTCTACCATCTCCTGCAGTGTCATACACACTTGGAGTTCTGAAGGGCATCTTTGGTCCAAGTGTGAAAATAAAACATGGTATCGGGAAACGATTTTCCCTAACTCTAGATAATGGGGTAGATGTCAATATTACATGTAGGATCAAGGGGGATGGCCCAGAAGAATGGTTCATGTATCGTCTTGAATCTTCAAAATTTGAATCTCCCGATCTCGAAAAAATTGCTCTTCGACATGGAATGTCAGTTTCAGATGGTCGACTAGTTACTTGGGTCAGTAATGACGAGCTTCACAGTAGAACGCTTCTAATGGGTAATGCAATCTCCATGGCATCAATGTAGTCGGCTCTTTTCTTCATTTATCTAGACATCCAGAGAACGTATTTCAATGAAACTCTCAATCTCTAATCGGGATCAGATATGGCCATGCGTGTAAAGCGGACTGTAGAAATTGCGATGTCAAATTACGACACCGTATCAGGTGCGTGTGCATTCACATATGAGAGGAAGATTGGATATGCAACAGATAACATGCAGCTAACTTCAGAAGAGGTCGATTTGATTCTTAGAGCGTGGAATGGTGAATTCACCAATTTTACAGTAAAGCATCTGCCTTTGATGATAGCTATGAATGACAAATCAGGTCTTGTTGCAATAAACACTGATGGTGCATCAAGTTTAATCATGGGCACTGGAAAAGGTGTTTGGTTCATCTGCTTCTTCGCACCCATGGATGCAGATAAATTCGGTATTATGAAGGAATGTATCCAATCAGCAAAGAATCTTGAAGCATCTGTTTCAATCTTTGATATTTAAGATTTGATTAGAATGGGTTGTTGCTCTGCAATCGTTTTCCCTAGAACTGCCATCATTGCACCAATCCAACCAAGTGATTGCGCTAGCTGAGTCAGGAGAGGTAGTGTAAACATCCCTACCAAGAGAAGTTGAACTAGACTCATTACCAGGCTAAGGACACCAGTTACCATCGCTATCATTACAGTAATCCGTCCAAACTCAACAAATCGGGTCGTCATTATTAGACCCCCCACGATTACTCCAAGACCTCCAATTGCAGTTAGAGCAGCGAGTATTCCGATGATGATTTCAACTGTTAGGAGGAAGGAGTCACTAAGAAACGAATTGACCGCTTCTTGCATTTGAGGAAGATAACCAAGCGTCCCACTAGCTCCGGAGGTGATCATTAGCAATCCACCAACGCCACATAGAAAGAGGGAAGCTCTATTGTGTAGTGAAATCAAGATAGACCGCATCCTGTTTATGCATCATTTAAGGCTACCTCTGATGTTCGTCACTTGACGAAGATATCCTCTTAGTTCTTCTTTTCCTTCTCGTATGGGACTCCTATTGCCTTTGGTGCACGTGACTTCCTAATACCTGCAAGAGCAATCACAACTAGGACATAGGGAATCATTTGTACGAATGCAGTGAATTGCTCAAGAAATGCAAAGGCAGGAGCTAACTGGATGGCAAACTGCAATCCATCTAGGAATCCGAAGAAAAGTCCTGCACCGAGAACACCTCCCGGTGTCCAATTGCCAAAGATTAACGCTGCTAAAGCGATAAAGCCCTTTCCTGAGGTCATACCTTTTCCGAACGCAGAACCAAATCCAATTGAGAGGTAAGCACCTGCTAGACCTGCTAGTAAACCACTAATTATGACTCCGAGTGCTCGTGTCCAATTAACGCTAACACCGGCAGTATCAAGAGTGCTTGGATCTTCGCCACTTGCTCGTATTCTTAGTCCGAAGGGTGTCCGATAAAGCACATACCAAGTAACAACAACCATGATTATTGCAAGAAATGTAAGGGGTGAATGCTGATTGAAAGCAGCATTTATGAAATCATTACCTGCTAGAGCATCTATCGAAACATCTGGGAGTCCTGTTACTCCCTCTGAAACACCCTTCCTACCCCAAATAACCTCAAGCATAAGGGTGGTGAATCCTGCTGCGAATAACAGTATACCAGTACCACTTACAATGTGATTTCCTTTAAACTTAACACAAATAATAGCGTGAATTGCTGCAAGAAGTCCACCTGCTATAATTGCAGTCAACACACCTATCCAAGGTTCGTCCGTGAAATACGTAGCTGCTACTGCAGAAAATGCTCCCATTAGCATAATTCCCTCAAGTGCAATATTGACAACTCCTGCACGCTCAGAAAACATGCCTCCTAGAGCAGCGAGTATCAAAGGAGTTGCCATTTGCAGGCTAGCACTAATGAGCCAAGCTGTAAGCATGAGATTAGGGTCTGTCTGCAATTCTATGGCCCTCCTGTTTCCAGAAGGTATTCTTCTAACAGTATATCATTTCGAAATACCTGAACACTTACTGACTCATCTATATCAGATGGAATTCTAGTAATCACTACTCTGTAGGTTACAGATTCCTGATGTTCGGTTACTGTAAACTCATATCTGGCTCGTCCTTCAGTAATCGAATCAATCATGGTTTGATTTGATAGATCTAGTGTTTCCTCAATCTTCTCCTCACCATCATAAAAGACGTATAAATCTAATTTGTTTCCTAGAAGAACAGTACTTGGAGTTGAATGTCGGATTCGTAAATTATGTGCGTCAATTGAATAATCAAGAGTGACAGTTTCAACTGCATCAGTTGTTTCCAAGTGAATACCCATTTTGCCAAGTATCCAACTGATAATCCTTGGAGCTGCTACAAATAGGACTACAAGCCCTTGAATTACTCCGACCATTTCAATTGGCACATGTGCAATTTGGTGCATCGTATTTCCGCCCGCTTTAAGAGCACCAAAGAATATTGCTCCAGCTAAACAACCCCAAGGATTATTGTGGCCAAGGACTGCTACTGTGATTCCGTCCCATCCTAGTCCGGGAGACCAGTTAGCAGTGAATCTTCCATATGTTCCCATAATCTCTTCCGCACCAGCTAATCCTGCTAGACCTCCACTAATACCTAAAGCGAGTGCAATATTCTTCTTCGGATTGATTCCTCCGTACTCAGCTGCTGCTTCATTTTGTCCTACTGCCCTGAGTTCATAACCCAGAATTGTTCTGTTGATAAGAAAGTCGACACCAACAACAGCTAGAATAGCAACTAATAATCCCCAGTGCAAATATGGTCCGAAGATATTCGGTAAAATCGCGGAATCATATAATCTGGGAGTTTGCGATACCCAGGCATATTCTCCTTGTTCCTTTAATGGATAAGTGACCAGCCATGTAGTGAGTGTAATTGCTGTGTAACTAAGCATCATCGTTGTAACTACTTCATGAGCTCCACGATAAGCTCTCAGCAAGCCGGGTATCAATCCCCAGACCATCCCCATTGCGGCACCTATGATCAAACATACAATAGGATGAACAATGATTGGGAGTGATATCATATATCCTACAACAGTTGCAGCGATTGCACCCATGTATATCTGGCCTTCAGCTCCTATGTTGAATAGACCACATTTGAAGGCTAAAGCAACAGACAAACCTGCTAAAATCAGTGGAGTTGCATAGAAAAGAATACGATCTGGTTGACCTACAGCTCCCATAAACAGATTATAGTAAGCTGCTCCTGGATCATATCCTGCCATAAACATAATAACTGCACTTACTATGAGAGCCAGAATAATTGAACCAAGCACCCAGATAGCCTGCGCTCGAAAGTTCGGACTAGTTAGTTTCGCCAGAATACTCAGGAGATACTTATCTAATCTCGCTGTTACTCCCTCTTGTGAGGTTTCAGCTTCAGTTACTGGTTCTTGATCACTCATTGATTCGCACCCTCCTTCATAACGCTGCCTGATGTATGACCTGCCATCAACAAACCTAACTCCTCCGTAGTTACAGTTTCAGGATCCTTATGAGCTATAATTTCCCCATCAAAGATTACACCGATTCTATCTGAAAGAGTTCGTATCTCATCAAGTTCTGCAGAAACAAGAAGAACTGCAACTCCTTGATCTCTCATTGAAATCAGCATGTTATGTATGAACTCAGTAGCGCCAACATCTAATCCTCTGGTTGGCTGTGCAGCAATGACCAATATTGGATTGGTGGAGAGTTCTCTTGCAACAACTACCTTCTGCTGATTTCCACCACTAAGTGTGCTTGCTGGAGCCTCAACCTTTGTGATTTTTATCGAAAATGCATCGACTAACCTTTCAGCTTCTTTCTTAATTTCATTCAGATTTAGTACGTTTTTTCCAGGTCCTGTAGCAAAGGGTTCTAGTGAATGAGTCCCAAGTGCAATGTTCTCAGCAACCGAGAAAGACAGAATCAACCCTCTCGCATGCCTGTCCTCTGGAATGTGACTGATTCCCGACTCCCGAATATTCTTTGGGGTTTCCCCAGTAATGTCTTTT
>DAOWDY010000236.1 GCA_030638785.1 Candidatus Thorarchaeota archaeon | reverse complement strand
CAGTAGGGAGTATTAAGGAAACTTTCGAGAAGTATAGTCATCTAGAAGATGTTCTTCCTGCAATGGGTTACGGTAAAGAGCAGATGGAGGAACTAGAGCAGACTATCAACAATGCTGATGTTGACGCCATTGTTATTGGTACTCCAATTGATCTGGCAAAAATTATCAATATCAACAAGCCTAACACAAGAATCAGATACGACCTTCAGGAAATCGGTAGACCTACTCTTGATGATGTCCTTGGACAGTTCGTACAGAAACACAATCTAAAATAGATAATTGTTGAAATCCGGGGAATGGTCCCCGGACTTCTGCTTCTTTTCATTTTTGTTGTACACAGACATTACCAGTATTCTTGAGATACCGTCCTAGATCGCGATTCCAAATCCATATAGAGTACCGCGAAAAAGATGAAATCAAGAGGGGTCAGGATTAGAAGGCTAATGAGATTGTACATCGTCATCCCGATGGCTGGTCCCAAAAAGAGTATCAGAGGGTCAGAAATTATACTTATACCGATATCAAAGAAAAGTTTCAAGATAAAGAGGAGTGCCCATCCTGCAAAGATATGAAGGAAGTTTCCGCTGGTCATATTGAACGCTCGATTGAATGCCTCAGGTACTGAAACATCTTCAGTGGAAATAACTGCGTAGACAGGAGCAAGTCGTACTGCAATGAACAATATTGGAACACTCATTGCTATCGTTATCACCATGGCAGTCATTAGTTCCTCAAATCCTGCAAAGGTAACTAGATCTAATACCTCCATAGCCCGAGATGTCAAAGCTGTTCCAGGGGCCATGAGTACACCCACTAGCACATTGATGATGAGTATCGCGAGAATCATTGGAATGAATCTGTTAAAGGATGATGAAATACTTGAACCCAAGTCACCGGTATCACTTGTGTAACTATCTATTGCTAGTTTGACAACTGAACCCACAACCACCGCCAGGACAATAAGTCGGATGACTAGGAAAATACCTGATAGAAAAATCAGAGTCATGAAGGAGTCGGACACTGAGGCCGGGTATAGAAACCAATAGACCAGTTGTGTGATAAAGGATGTTGGATCACTAGGTAACCCAGCTGTCCAAATTTCGCCCAGGACATAATAACCAATAGCCACCTCTAAAATCTGAAGGAGAACCAGAAATCCTCCAAGTATTACAAGATAGAGCGGTAGTTTCTTTATCCACAGGCTCAATGTACGTGTAACAAGCTGGGTTGCACTTACAGAATAATCTGAAACCGTTTTGCCCTCTGGAGAGGGACCCTCGCCGAAATCTGTTGCCATGAATAAGCCTCAGCGAGGACTCCAAACATGGATGCTTATAATATCTGTGAAGGATTCTTCAGGAAAGTTAGAATCAAGCGGGTTTCGGACGTACATCGGAAATCTCCATGAACTTCATTCCTCCAGCTTTCTCAAGTAGCTCCTCAAAAGCAATCATAGTGACTGCGGGAGTTACCTCTGTACTATTCTTGGTCAACTTCTTCACAGCTTCTATGAGGCCTGCATAGTCAGCGACCATCGGTCCCTTTGGAGCTACGTAGACTCTAAGAACATCCATACTATATGGGTCATTCATGTCTTCTTTTGCCACCTCAATCTGCAACTCTTCAATCTGTGGGAGTGCAAGCAAATCAGCCCTTAGAGCGGTTAAATTGACTGTAGCGCCCTTGATTTTTTTCTCACTGAGACCCATCACTTCCAATTGTGCCTCTGCGTCATTGGTCCTTCCGATGTCCCAGAAGAATGGACCATCCAGACCACAGATAGGGCATTTTCCTCGTTCCTGATGTGATGCGACATCTCCCAGTAAGAATCCTTCAAACACAGTACCTGTGCCATCAAGATGGAATAAACACATGTGTCCAGGTTCATTATCCTCAACGAAATCATAAGTTCCATCATCATTGAATGCAACCAATTCAAATGCAAGAATGAGCGGCGACACATTGTGGTATGGACCGTGACGATCACACTGCGCGGCAAAAGACACTTTGCTCTCAGATGAGGCATAGCCTCCGATAATGCGGACTTCTTTGGCTCCCTTGTCCTGAAGTGTTTTCACGATATCATCCGCAACCGGGTCGTAAATCTTCTCACCAGCTAACAAAACAACGACCTTCTCAGGTGCTTCGTAATCTGCTTTAGCCATCGTTCTGAAGAATCGGTTTCTAAGATAACTGGGCATCCCTGCAAACCCATTGGCTTTGAATACACCAGCCATCTGTACAAGCTGTTCTGTCGAGATGGCACCTCCGGCACTGGTAGCAACATAGAACTTAGATATCTGTCCTAATCCTGTGTTGACAGCATGCCAACCGAGATGAGGGGCGTATGGAAAGAGGTTCATACTTATCATCTCCCATCCTGACTCAACCCACGGATCGACTGCAAGCTGTCCAGCTTTGACACAGTTGGTGTGAAGCAGCTCGTTGTCATAACGTGTGAGAAATACAGGAGATGGAAGTCCTGATGCCCTCCCTGAGCTCATCCAAAATTGGAGTGGAGCATATTGGTAAGTCAATTTCTCCTTTAATCGCTCCATAGCTGCTGCTGCACCAATCTTAGTCTTCACTCGTACTCCATTATTTCGAATAAAAGAGTAAAGCTCTTTTTGGCCAGCCTCTTTGCTATATTTCATCAAAGTTGAAACAATTTTAGCTGGCTCGCGATCTTTTCCCTCCACTTGAGACGGATTCAGGACGAAGTCTCTCAAGTTGTCCTTGTAGTCAATCTTCTTGACGAGTGGGATCTTGTACTTTGCCCAGTCCTCGATGCATGTTATATTGAAAGGGTCAACACCAGTTTCTTTGAAGAGTCGTCTATAGTATGGATGATTCGGCCATACTTGATACCGAATAAATGCACGGAACTTCCTATCTTGAAGTTCCTTGATTTCACGGTGATTTGTTTTCTTCAATTCTTGAAAGGTGAAAGTTGTTTTTACCAATTTAATCGACCTACCAGTTTAATGCGTCGGAAAGACATTTCTACATATGCCGAATAATAAACATTGCGAGAAGCCGCTTCAAATGATATTAAGAGGCATTACCTCAGTTAATATAGTAGAAACTCATAATAGGATTCCAGTTGTTCACCATCATCAACCAAAGAGAATCAGGGAGTAAAATAGATTTGTCCGAAGCCGACGAGAAACTTCAGAAAGGTATTATTGAACTAGATAAGGGAAACCACAAGAAGGCATTTGGATATTTCAAAGACGTATTCCAAAGCAGGCAAGAACGTCTTCTTAAGAAAGTCCAAGATAACCCGAAATCTCCAACACTCATGTTAGATGCTTTGTATATGATACATGCCCTTGTATGGTATAGAGTTGCAGAAGCCGGTATGGACAAGAAACATGGTATTGAATTAATGGGCAAAGCTGTCGGAACTGTTGAAGCAGCTAGAACAGCTTTAGGACCGCTTGTTACGGGTTTGGCTCAATGGGCTCAAGAGAAAAATATCAAAGTTGTTTACAAGAAAGCACTCGGTCTTATGGCTGCTACTAAGGACCTTGAGGATATGGCTAAGAAAGAACTTGAAGCCCGTCGCAAAATGTAGAATGCTTATCTTTCACTCATATACTTCGACCATTCTTCGGCAGGAAATCGTTCGGACATAATCTTTACTTCATCTAATACAGCAGACTCAAGATCAATGCTGAAGTGGTTCGCAAGCTGTATGAATAGAGAAAATGATTGGGCAAATTCTCGTCGTAGCTCAGTTTCTTTTGGGGCTTCATGGCCTAAACCTATTGCTTTGTATCCTTCCTCAACTGTGATGTGTCGAGATATCTCTCCAAGCTCCTCTATCAGATGAGTGAATACCTGTGAAGCAGGAAATTTATCCCATCCTCGAGCTTTTTCGAAATCAAATTTTAGTTTCTGAATCTGCTTTAGATCCATGTTATGTCATCCTCTTAGTAATTTGCAAGATTTGGGCTCTTGCTTGATCAAGTGAAGTTTCTGGTGGGTCAGTCAAAGGTCCGAGGTCTGTGGATTCAGGAAGCGGCGCACCTCCTAAAAACATGGCTTCACTGACAATCCCCATCATTTCTACAGGAGGAAGAATCGCGCATGCTAACTTCGAACCTGTCTTTACATCAGGGAGGTTGGTGACTATTTTCCATATTCGAGAGCCATCAGTACACCGGCATTCCATGAGGTTGTCTGAGCTTTCTACTGGCTTTACTGAGCTGACTTCCACGGCTAGAATGTCGACAGCCCTTCCAGGATCATCGTCAAAGTCACGTAGGCGGTTTTGAAAGCCAAGAACAATCCGTAAGGAGTACTCGACTTCGGTATGAGCAAGATGCTCCTTAGTTGTACTCGGTTTATGCCCTGGACCAAGAGCTTTGCGATAGATTTCTTCAAATTCAGAAATTACACCCACCAATTGAGATGTGGCAGGAAGATTTGATAATGCAGATGCATCACTGTAAGCGTATTTCACCTCGTAGAGAAGACTTCCAGCTGTCTTCAGTGTCACACTGAGTATGCTGTAATCAATATGCATCTTCAATTTCCTATTACTAACAATTTCATTCAGTCTCCGTAGAGCGTCTTCAAGAACCAGTATTCTACCATCCTTTGCTGTATCCATATCAACCACCTGAGCAACAAGTATTATTTCACAAATAAAAACCCTGATTATGGTTTGAGTTGACCACGAATAGTGATATAAAGATTCAAGAGATAACCTACCATAATCCCGATAGGAGAGATTTAGGTTGATTCAAGCTCTATACGTCCTTATTGCTGATAGCGGCCTTTGCGTGCTAGATAGAAAGTACGGGGAAGGTGAAATGGATCCAAACCTAATCAGCGGATTTCTTACAGCACTAATTTCCTTTGGCCAAGAGCTCAGCTCAGGAAATAGAGTACATGTGATTGATTTTGGTGCCTTTGACATCTGCCTCTCACTGAAGAACAATGTGATAGTTGCTGCAACTGTGGATAAAACAGATGATGGAAATGCGGCAATGGCGGTTCTGGCTGAAGTAAACAATGAGTTCGTTAAGAAATTCTCTTCAGTCTTACAGGACTGGGACGGTAATCTTGAACCCTTTGAAGAATTCATGCCCAAAATAGATGAAATCACGAAGGACGGAAAGGCTTCGGAGATGAGAATCGTTGTCCCTATTCTGAAGGGAAAGGTTTCACCAATGCTAGTTCGATTGGGTCAAATATCTCAAGAAGTCTATGATGTAGGGCAGAAATGCAAAGGAAAATTAACTGTACGCGACATCGCAGACCAACTAGGCAAACCTGTGAAAGATGTGCAAAAAGCACTGCATTCTCTTGAAGACATGAAGATGTTAGAATGGAAACAAATTGGTTAGTAACCTAGTTCGCGAATCTACTTCTGAATAAATTCCTAGGGTAGCACTTATTGTGCCTGACCCCATTCATTTCCTGCAGTGATTAAGATAAGTCCGATCACTATCAAACCGGGTGCTAGGATTCCACTTGCGGCATATGATAGTAAGCCAGCTCCTTCTAGTGCAAACCTCGCGGAGTGAATTACTCGACCGGCAAACAACACCAAAAAGCCCATACCTAGAATGAAATTGGATTTTCTCAATACTCCTCCAGATACGTAAGCAAGATACCAGAATAGAAACGGTATGAATAGAGCGTAGGCTATACCGCCTATTCCTACAGCAAAGGTCGTACCTTCACCTGGAAATAGAACCAGAGCAATTCCGATAATTACAGGAATAACTGCGAATCCAATTTCAGCCCAACGTTTTCCAATTATCAGAAATCCAGCTGTTGCAGATAGTGCGCCTAAAGCCATCCATTGGAAGAATCCTCCTGCACTGAGCCAGAAGGTAGCATCCGAAAGATAGGGAGTGATTCCAGTTAGACCTTCAGGTAAAGAACGCGCATCCGCTAAGAAATCTCCAACAAAATAGAAGACTCGTCCAATTGCCAGCAAGAGGAAGAACATTGCCATTGCCAAGGAAAATGGATTTCTGGTCTTTCGCCAACGAAAGAGGAACAGAATTACAAAGATGAGGAAGTAATATCCTACAACTAGGAACCAGAGTCCCATGTGAATTTCTCGAATAATCATATCGAATGTTTGCAACATCTCTTTCTCTCCCTTAGATGAGCTACTTAGCTCCAAAGGTGTGCGAACTGACAAATAAAACTATGCTGCGCCTTGATGAAGACAAGAATAGTATACGGGTAATCTCTATATTACCTCAAGATGCAGACTCCTTGGTGTTGAAGTGAGTACTCACCGTTCATGGAAACTTAAGTTGGAAGATGGTATAGTAGAACACTTCATAGACGTCAGAAGAAAAGTTGGAAACCGCGTATTGCGAGCATACTTGCTAAACGCTATTGTGGCTTCAAACAAGATAGACACTATGAAGGGGTCTCTTAGAGGACCAAAGGACGAATTCCAAGATTTCGCCAAGTTCATTGTTGTGAAAGCTACAGAGAACGGGCAGGAATTCAGATTCCTTGTTGAGGCAGGTGTTTACGAAAATCTCCGTATCGTTGGCACTGATAGTGAGGTAATAGCAGAAATCCAGCCGGATGAGATGGAAAAGAAATTCACCGATGTTCTACAGGATCCTGACCAATGGGAGTCCTCTATAGTGGTGAGCATTGACAGTAAGGTCAAAGTGTGACAACAGGAAAGCTCAAGGTGATAGAATGTCTTTTGAACGGTTTGCTAATTGTCCTGTCTGTAATAAGAAAACAGTTCTTAGAGTGCCAGAAGGTATCCTGGAGAAAGCGAAACGATTTCCCTTCACAATCAAAGTGAAACATGGTGACCATTATTTTTACATCAACATCGATAGTCAGGCATGGATTACAGATATTCTTACACCGGAATTAGTTGAATAGATTAGCCAATGTATCGGTCTTGTGCAGTTTCAGAATTATCGCCTTGCAATGCACGCTGCTTCATCTCTTTCATTGCCCATTCGATGATTTCAGTTACCTGTTCCACTCGATCATCAAGGATATCAAACTCTGGTTTTAGTCCAATCAATTCTGTAACTTTTTTCAAAACCTCTCTTGATGCACGATAATCGATTTTTATAATTCCAAGGGTTTCACCAAGAAGACAGGCGCTAGCGACATTGTATCTGGTTGAAGCCCAAGCTGGAATAAATCCATTCGCTCCAGTGATGACACCCTCCTTTGTGGGAATAACTCCATCTAGCGATTCGATCCTATCAAGAATCTCACTTGAACTAGCGGAAACAAATATGCGAGGCGGTGATGGGTAGGACTTGAAGAACTCGGAGTAGCCCTGTTCATACGCCGCTAGTGCATAGATTTCTTCAACTTTCAGATTGTGAAAGTGATCTACAACATACTCAGCGTAATCAAAAACTCCCTTCCCAGAAGATGGCTGGTGGTCTGCTGTCAAGAGAAGGACATCATGTGGTTCATCCGGAGCAGCGCGGTACAAGTAAATTGAAGATTTTGGGAACTGAGAAATGCCATCACGTACTAGTACTCTTGAGGGAAAATCATCACTGTAAAACTCCAAAACTTTTGTGGCATCTAATGATTCTATTAACGCATCGATGGCAATGCGGCCGACATTACCAATACCGGGTAGACCTATGATAGCTACAGGTTTCTTCAATGTTGATCCGTCAATATCCATGTGTCTGAATTCACGCATTGCACTTCAATCCAATATTACCACGGAATCAAAGCTTTTGGTCGTATCGGTCAGCAATCACAGATTATAGAATCGTTTTGCATTGTTTGTAGTTGCTGCTGCAACATCCTCAATATCAAGATCAAGAAGATCGGATAGGACCTCACAACCAATTACTAGGTTTGCAGGTTCGTTTCGCTTTTCAGTAGGAGACAGGTAAGGACCATCTGTTTCTAGCAGGATTTGTTCTAATGGAAGGATGATCGCGGCATCAATTCGATTTCGTGACCTTCGAAAGTTTGCAGGGAGCGTAATATACCACCCAAGGTCTCGAATATGTTCTGCAACCTCAGGAGGCCCATCAAAACAATGCATCACCACAGCACCCTCAAATTCACGTTCGATAATAGTAGTCGCTTCAGCCTCAGCCTTTCTTGAATGAACAACTAGTGGAAGATTCAACTCAGTCGCAAGTGCAATGAACTCTAGAAGAAGAGGCTCTTGTGCCTTTCTTCCAGCGGAATCTTTTATCCAGTGATAGTCAAGACCCACTTCACCTACCGCAACTATATTTGAAGCGTACTTGCGAGTTAGTGAAATGATAGTGTCAGCGTCCTTCCTTGTCAGTTGAGAAACACTACACCCTGCAGAATGATGTATGTAGTCACGGTGTTTGTCAATAATACCCAGAGTTCGTCTAAAGGATCCGGGACCTATCGAACTTGTCACCATCCCAACAAGGCCCTTGGCTTTTGCTCGGGAAATAACTTTCTCACGATCATTCTTGAAATGGCGCATGTCAATGTGGGTATGAGCATCGAACAGTTCCATATGTACCACTCCGTGACTTGAGGGGTACCTATGGAAACTACTTTAATTCTATTGGAACCTGATACTGATGATTGTAGATGTCAGATAGTGATAGACTCCGAGATAAAACAGTTCAAATCGCCATGCTTAATCAGAAGCTGGAATCTATACAAGCTCAACTTAGTGGAGCAACTCGACGAAACACACAGTTGAGTGAACAGGTAAAGGCTCTAGAGGCGCAGCTTGGAGAAAAGGATTACGAGATTCAATCTCTACAATCCGAGTTAGAACGGACTCAGAGCGCACTCGAAACTGTTGGAGAGAAAATGCAAGGCATTCGATCTGAACAGTCGAAAAGTATGTCAATGAAAAAGCCTGTTGTTACAGAGGATCCTTCAGCAGCTGACCTTCAAAAGGCCGTGGTTAAGATTGCCAGACTTGAAGGTAACATTAAGACGCTATCTGAGGCAGCGACCCGAGTTCTTCTAGAAAAGGATGGCGGATTGGAGAAGTTAAGCGAAACAATAAAGCTGGTTGGGGATATTCAGAATCGAGTTTTCAATGCAGTTATGGAACAAAGAGCAATCAAGACGGATGAACTTGCTGCGATGATGCTAGCAGAGGTTTCTGAAATAAAGGAAGCAGTAGATAGTCTACAAGCAATTGGAGAGGTAGTGCTGAAAGATGGGAATATTGTCATTCCCGCAAAGAAATACCGTGAAACGAAGATTCCAGTTGAAGATTGGAAGAATATGGTACCCAGCGAGATTTTCGAATCTCTCGAAGCTGTTATTGAGAAGGCAGAGGGTGGAGAAACAATTAGCGACGCACTTGAAAACGCAGTCGACATTTTAGAGCAAAAGCTTTCACGAGGTGGAGCTATGATATTTCAGATGCGTAGAACTGCAAGCGATTGGAAAAAACAAGAAGGAAACGTTGAGGAACTACGTTATACAATCAGAGAATGGAAATCAAGAGCCGAATCTCTAGCTTAGATATCTCATTTATTCTTTCCATTCTTGCGAAGGGCTTCTTTCACATAAGCGCCGAAATCAGAGGTTTCACCATCTCGTTGAATGCGGATCTTGGATTCTTCACCTTTGACTTGACGTTCGATATAACGAACATCAATTTGGTTAAACTGCCTTCTAATTCCACGATAGGTGATAAGATAGAGGATGATATCCTTGATTCTTACTGCTACTTGTGGCTCTTTATCAGACAATGCCTTGAGATATGAATCTGCATCAGGAGCAAGAAACCGGTTCAGGAGTTTCATTCGTTCAGCATCAACTTTCTCCTGACGTTCTTTTGTTTGTTGTAGCTCCTTTTCCCGCTTGAATAGCTGAGCCATTTTTTTCCTGCGAAGCAAAGCTAGCTCTGTGTCATCGTCATTCAAAGGATTATCCTCAGTGAGTCCTCGAAAATAGAGCGCACTTAAAACTCTCGATGTAACGAGAAGGTCTTTTTAGAGAAACTGTATAACATCACATCAACCAGCTGAGCAAATCCCCCAGTAAGATGAAGGTTGAATAGTATGGAAGACACTAGATGCGATTGGCTTGACACTATCGGAGCAGGATATGGTTGTCGTTTGCGAACTCAAAAGCTTCCGATTCCAGAGGTAACACAGAAATGTTTGAACTCTGACCTTGCGGTGATGTGTGTCGATGCCTATAGCTCGCTCTCAAGGGGGCAGGAGAGTTTGGATGCCGACAGCACGGATGCGCTTCCCTGGTTAATAGATTCAGCAAGTCAATTTGAGAACTTAGGAGAACTAGACAATGCAGTTACTGCAATTGTCAAAGCAATAGATTATGCGATACAGAAGAACTTGCTAGATCAAGCCTACTCATTCTACGCATTCGGACGTTCACTCTATGAAAGAGGAAAGACGGATTCCGATGCATCTCTATCAAATTCATCAGTCAAGAAATCACTCCTTAACGCGGGAATGAAAATTGTAGAAAGTGCGCAAAAGGGGAGAGAAGGAAGTCCGTTGACTGATATGCAAGCAGAACTCAAAGCCAGCTTGATGAGTGGTGTGAGTCTAAAGAAAGCGACAAAAGAAGAAGGGAATAAGGATCTAATCGTTTCACATGGTAGAGCATTGTACGAGAAGAAAGCAAAAGAGTACAAAGAAGGTGCGGATAAATACGTCAAGTCTGGTATGGCAAAGAATAGTGTGGTTTTTGCATGCATGGGAGCATTATCTGACCTAATGTTAGGTAAACTGAAGGAAGGAATGTCCTATCTTGCTGAACTGGCGAACCAAGAAGAAACTGGAGAGGTGTTTCAGGATCATCCTTGCTTCGAATGGACAAAACAGGTTTTCAAGGCAATGGTTGACAGAAATGCAGAGGCAATGGATAAGGCTCAAACACTATTTCTCAGCATCCCATGGAGCTATAAGGAAGACAAGGAGCTAGCTCGGAGAATTATGGATTCGGTTACCAGACGAATCAAGGCATGATACGCATCTTCGCGACAAAGAAGCCATCTGTTCTGTGAGTGTGGGGAAATAACCGTCTAACCTTCTTACTGCACGCGAAGTCAGTATACCCAGCTCGGTCTAACTCAGGAATATCAACCAGTTCAACATTATATCGGTCTATTACCGAATCTATCTGACTCTCACCCTCGTGAGGCAAAATCGAACATGTTGCATAAACTATCTCTGTTCCAGGTGACCGGGAGTAAGCTGAAAGAACACCCTCTAGAATCTTATTTTGGATGGTCATAATGGAAAAGAGGGATTTCTTATTCAATCGCCATTTGTATGACGGATGACTGCGAACCATCCCAGTAGACGTACATGGGGCGTCGATTAGAATTTTGTCAGCATTCTCAACTGGGTTCTTTGAAGCATCTTCAAGTCGCCATTCGACATCTTCGAGTCCTAGGTCTTTTGACCGATCCTTAGCGACTTGATATCTAGCTGGATTGATTTCAGTGGCAACCAGCCGACCCTCTTGTTTCATCAGTTCCCATAGTAGTTGTGTCTTCATGCCGGGAGCAGCACAAGCATCCCAGACAAATTCACCAGGTTTTGGATCCAGCACCCGAGCTGTGAGATAACTGGCTTTGTCTTGGATTAGTACTTTGTTTGAAGCGAACGGTACGGATTTCACAATTTGACTCAAACCCGTCAAAATTCTGAAAATCCCCTTTTCAACAGGATTCGATTCCAAGTCAATGCCATCTATCTCATTCATCTCTTCGATTATTTCTGGTGTTGAGAGCAGAAGGTTCGGTCGAATATACGATGAAGGTACATTGTTATTATCTGCAAGCAATTCTATTGTTTCATTTTCCCCAAGATTGTCCAACATGGTTCTAACGAGAAAGGTTGGATGCGAGAGATCGATGCTCAGCCGTTCCTCATTAGAAAGTCGGGCAAGAGCTTTACCTATATCCACCTGTCCTATCCGTTTCATTATTGGTATACATTGTCTATCGAGTTGTGATAGATAGTCTATAATCACACTTAGAGGGACATTGGTCCAGTAGAATTGGTAGATTGCGATTCGTAGGAGATTGCGAGTGGAGGAAGGTAACTTCTTTTTATTAAGAGGTCCTGAACCTCTGGAAAGATAGAAATCAATAGTGTTTCGAAAACGGATAATACTAATTGAGAGGAACTCAATTCCTGCAAATATTGTTGTGATGATTGCGTTCTCCGCCCGATAATCTCTTAGAATAGACCTTAGAGATTGACGACCTGCTTCGAGTCTATTCAGAACTTTTAGCGTCCCCTCTCGTATCGACTTCTCATGTGCAAGACGGACATTATCAGAGGTCATGTTTCTCGCCGACTAGTTGAATTTGATATTAGGGCCAACATGGACATATTTCATCCGGGTCAGCATCTCAGGGAAATATTTACCACCAATTATACCTGAGTCCTTATAGCCACCGAGGTGAGGCATGTGTGGATCAAAGTATAGGTGATCTTGACCAATACTAACTCCAGCTGCTTCTATCTCCTTTACCCACTTCATCCTGATCTCAGGTGTATCTGTGAAGATGGAGGAGCGTAGACCAAATCGGGATGAATTCGCAATAGCAATTGCCTGATCCACTGAAGCTACGCTAAGAACTGGTAACGCAGGAGCGAAGACTTCTTCCTGCAGAATTCGCATGTCAGCGGTGATATTCGTTAATACTGTTGGTTTGTAAAAGAGGCCAGCAGGATCATCTTCTCCAAGATAATTCATTCTGAACCCTCCTGTCTCTATCTTCGCACCCTTAGCTAGGGCATCATCCATCTGATCAATCAGTAGATAGAGTGCAGTTATACCAACAGGTGGAAGAGAAGATTTAGGATCTGAGGGGCGTCCAACATGAAGGTTTTCTGCCTCCATGATAACTAAGCGTAGCAATTCATCGTATAGAGTATCTTGAACGAGTAGGCGCTTTACTGCCATACATGCTTGTCCACTCCCAAGGAATCGTCCTTTCACGATCATCTTGGCAGCAAACTCAAGATCAACATCCTTACCCCATACAAAACTGGCATCTGAACCAGCAAGTTCTGGAGCCATCTGTATACGGTGACTAGTTGCACGCGACCATAGCTCTACTCCTCGATCACTATCACCATACCAGACAATAGTTCCAACCTTAGGATCACCCATGAAACGATCCATCAGATGTTTTCCACTACCAGTGATGACTTGAATCATAGCAGGGGGAAGACCCACCTCCAGAAAAGTTTCCATGAATATTCTTCCAAGAAGGATAGTGCTCAGGGGAACTTTCGCGGGAGGTTTGAGAATTGTTGCGTTTCCTGCAAGTATAGATGATGTGATACTAAGAATTCCCAGAGCCAAAGGTGAATTGTATGGTGTAAATAGACATGCGACACCATAAGGCTCTCTGAACCTATAATTCTCACCGCCATCCCTTCCGGGAGCTCTCTTGACGTCAAGTGCCTCACCCCATAATTCGAAGGTTTCTCGTTCAAGGTATTCTGTGAACATGTCCCAAGTCCAGTTGAATGTTCCAATTGGAACCCCTTCTTTCACGGAAACATCACGTACTTCTTCAAATCGATCTTTCACTGCAAGACCAGCTTGGTACAATGCGTCCACCCGGTCATCCAACGTTGCGCCCAAACCTGGTTTTCTGAAAGGATTAAACAGTTTCTTATGATCACGGACACCTGCATCCAATGCACGGAGTATGTCAGATTCTCGTGCAAGAGATACCTTTGCATAGATTATCTCATCAATCTCATCCCTTGTGTAAGATGGCATACCATGATGGCGACGGTAATCTTTGATATATCGGTTCTCAGGGGAACTTGTAGGAATCATTCCCGGTAGCTTAGATATCATAAGCTTCTGCGTTTTTGATGCATATCTTAACTGAAGTGCAATAGCGAGTCCAGGATCCATTACGATTTTATCCATATCCGGAAAGGGGACATATTTTCCCGTATCAATTTCTTTACCATCTACTAGGATCGGATAAACTTCCATGGTTCCATCTCCAAAACCGGTGAGCAGATGATGGCTTCTTACTTTATCTATGAGTCTTTCGGATAACAGGCAGAGAGGAATTAGAGATTCCTGAGAACCCTTGATGTGTCGTTCTGGAGTGCTTGTTTTGCAGGGATGAAACACGCCACTGAGAGGATAGCGAGTTCGATTGCTGAGAGAACAAGTAATGAATTAAACGGAATATAGGGTGGGTGAAGGAGGGTTGACCACATTGGAGAAATTCCAAAAGCAACTGTACTCAGAGTAATCCCAAAAGCTGTACCCAATACAAGACTAATGGCAAATGCTGCAACAACAACTCCTGCGAATTCTTGGAATACGAGGGATACTATCTGACCTTCAGTAGCGCCTACAGCTCGAAGAACCGCATATTCTTGAGACCTCTCTCGAACTGCAGCAGAAAGCAAAGTCACTATTGCAAAGACACCCATGATGCTCAACAGTACAATCGAGATTGCAACAAGACTTTCAAATCCACGAAGATACAAATCGACCGATCGGGAAATTTCTCGGGGATTTGAGAATCCAGGCGCGAATACATTTGCATCAAAATTGGCATTTAGTGAAGTAGCCAATGATTGAAGATTTGTACCAGCAAGTATTCTTCCTAGGAAAAGGTCTGCAGTAGTTGTATTGATTCTAGTTTGTAAGAAATCATAATTGACAAGTGCAAATCCGCCTCGTCCGATCTGGAAACCAAATCCACTAGCAACCGATCCATGCACCAAGTCATCAGTTGATGCAGCACCAAATCCTGGAGCACTCTTCAAGAACCCAATAATTGTGAATTCAGTAATTGCAATTTGTGGTCTGTAGTAAGTAATGGTGAGGTTATCTCCAATGGTCTTGTTCCAGAGTATGCCATAATATTCACTTAGAATCAACCCATTGGGAACTTCGTTTAGTGTTTCAAGAATTTCATCACTGGAGATGGCGGTAAAGCTATCACCTCTGAAATGCCCAATCCGAGAGTATTGAGTGGGTTTGACACCTTCAAGATAGAATTGGTTATCCCCTATTTGTGTCTGAACCTCCAGAACAGGCATAGTTTCTATGATTCCTCGAATATTCCTGAAAGAATCACCAAGGGTCAGTGAAGCGTTATCAATCTCTATCCTAAGGTCTGCACCAATTGCATAATCCACCTCGAGAGCCAAATCACGATGAAAGCCATCCAGTTCAACTATCATCATAGTTGTTGAGCTTAGAATCAATGTAAGTATCACGAGAAGCGGGACCATGCGACCCCGACGCTTACTCAGACTTCTAGCAAGATAGATGCTCTTCTCTCCAAGTAGAAAAGAGAGCTTTCCTGTCACAGACGCTAGTAATTGTCGTGCGAATCGGGCTCCAAAGAAGGCGGAGATGTATAAGAGAATAGTAAGGAGAAGAACTTCACCGACACCGATGAGGCCAGCGGGTGGAACAATGTATGGTAAAAGCAAGGTAGAAATGATTAGGATGAGAATAATCAACCCCATTTTACTTAGCTGCTTACCTGTTTCAATTTCACTACTGAGATCTTCAGACAGAATCGTTAACTCATCTACTTCAATGAGTCTCCCAATCTGCATCATGTAAGTAATTGGTAAGGTTAATCCGATAATTCCTGCAATGATGATTCCTAGTGGATGAATGACTAACATGTTGGAAAAGAGAATGAAGTCTTGAGCGTCAAAAATCAGTACCCCACGAGTTGCACCAATTAACATCCCAAAGAAAACGGAAAGAGATAGTCCTAGAGTGAGGGCAAAGATGAATAGAATCACTGATTCCCAAATGTAACTAGTAAGGATTTGGTTGAAAGAGGCTCCTTTTGTCCTGAGTAGGGATGCTTCCCCCTTACGTTTCAAGACTGAAGACTCTGCAGCGTTCACCATTATTACCAGTGATATGAAAAGGGCAGGTAAGGAGAGAACTACCAAGAGCCTGCTCTGAAGGTAAGTGTTGATATGAGTTTCAAGATTTGATGCTTCTGTCGCACCCCAGCTAACGAGGCCCTCTGGTTCCCCGATCATGTCCAGCATACTGAGAAGCCTTTCGGGTATGTTGTTCTCTCCCTCAGCCAGAAGACCTTCTGGACTTGCCTGTATAAGACTTGCGACAGAAAAGAAGCTCCTCGTTGTCATCTCTTCAATTACTTCACCTGGAATATCATCCAAGTTGATAATCATGGAATCCATGACTCCTAAAACAGGTTGGGGAAAAGCAAAAGGATCCACCAGCTTTCTGCTCAAACCAGTAAATGCGTTACTGAACACACTTGTTCCTGCAGTTAAGTCATATACACCAACTATAGTCAGATTGAATACAGAATGCCTTCGATTTCCTCGCATTGCAGGATATCTACCATGAGCACCTAACACAATATCAATATCTATGACGTCTCCAATTTGGACTCTGCGTCCTGTAGCAATCTCCAGGTAATCTATGTAGGTTTCAGAAACCACTGTTTCATTGGTGCCCACTCTTAGGTCGCCTCTCCAAGAAAAGATTGGACGCCATCTTTCTACCATCTCAGCATCCGCCAAAATAACTCGTGCATCCTTGAACCCTTGTACATAATACAGGTCTTGATTGAAAGGATAATCGTCTGTTTGTTGATATGGACCATCCACGATACAGATAGAGGATATCATCCGATCAACACGCCTAACCCAGGGATGCGATTGATAGATTTCCTCAGCTGCTAAGAGGCTGTCATAACCTCCTGCTTCTTCATAGTCTATCGGCTTCATTCCAACTTGATACACAGTTTCTTCAATGAATTCCGATACTTCGATATGTATACCAGTTGCAGTCCACGTCATTACTCCGGGAACAAGGGATACACCAAGTCCAAGAATTACAATTAAACCAAAGCTTCTAAGAACATTCGTTCTGAGCGAGAGAAACGCATATGAAATCGGCCAGATCCTACTGCCTTTCAAGTATGATTCTGACTGCGTATCTGACATGCTGAATCAGATTCCAATTTGTAGAATCAAAGATAAAGGGACTGCTCATAGCAAAGCTACTCGTCATCAGTAAGAAAACGTTCATACGTTTGAACCATCATTCCTTCATACTGCTCGTAGGGTTCCCCCCATTTCTTGAAGTTGAAACGTTCCATCAACCTCTCTCCTACTTTCTGTCCTGCAAGAATGTTACAATAATTACGGATGCATCCGTGTTCACGCCCATAGTTTGCAAATTGGATATACATTGCTGATGCCAATCCGGAACTACGGCATACTGTACTAACAGTCTGATGCTCCCCAAAGAGTCCTTTCTCAGTGATAATGGCTTTGTAAAATCCTACAATCTTTCTCTCTAGTCTTGCTCCAAAATAATGATATCCTGTCCTCATATCTTCGATAATCTGATCGGGAGTGTACATTCTCTTTTTTCGCCATTCTTCGGGATATTCTATAGCGAAAACCCAAGTCTGTTTTAACAACTCTGAAATTTCAGGAGCGTCGTCTTCGTCAAATTCAACGATACGAATCTCCTCTTCAGGAAATCCAACCATAACAAATCATTATCTTGAACCAGTAGATTGCAAATAAAGCTCTCTCTAGGTCTCTAATGATTTTCAGCCCATTCATATGCTTCTTGAAGCGGAGTGCATGAACCACAACGAGAACATCCCCCTACAGTTAATCGGGGGTTCAATAAATTAGAATATAGAATAGTACCAATACGCTTGAAAAATTCAACTGCGTCATCTAAACGGTTCACATAAGATGGAATGAAATTCGCAAGCTGGCTTCCAGGTGCTGGTCGAACAGGAGTTACATTCGGAAGTACGCCTATACTAGCAATACGCTGGCAATGCTGAAGAGTGACTTCTTCATCTTCACCAAGGCCATACAGAATGAATGTGCTGACATCTCCCCTATCAAAGAATTGAAGCGCCTTTTTCCAAGCTGCATCGTATTTTTCAAGACCGGCATATCTGAACTTGCCAGGACAGAATTCTTCCCGGATTGCATCATCAAAACTCTCGATATGAATTCCAACTGCATTAACTCCTGCATCCGCAATTTCCTTGATGAGATTGAGATCTTCGGGGGGTTCAAATTGAACTGCAATAGGAATTTTGCTTACTTCTCGAATGCCCCTAGCAATCTTAGCAAGTCTTCCAATTCCGGCGTCGGGATTGTCGGGTGTTCCTGTGGTTAGTAGCACATTCTTGATTGTACCAGCATCTACTGTTTCCTTGACAATCTCAGCAATCTGAGAGGGAGTCTTCTCTAAGGTTGTATTTCCAGATAACTGTGAATTAGGTATTGTACAAAACTTGCATTGTTCGTTTGTATCCCAATATCTGCATGATTGCAATACAGTAGTTGCCATGCATTCGGATCCATGAAGCAGAGCAAGTTTCTTGTATTCTACTCCATCTTCACTGATTCTACCATAGAACTCAGGTGTAGGAACTTCTGTAATAGTATATTTGGAATCATAAATCCAAACTCCTTCAGAATCCGTAGGTTCCAGAATAGCAGAATTGAACCTTTTTGCCATCTTTCCCTTTCGAATTGGTATTCCACAAGACCGACCATTTGGGAGAATAAAATACCTAGCTCCAGTTGGCCCAGCTCCACCCTTTCTACCGGTTACATAACCCTTCGGAAGAGTAGCTCCTTCAGTTAGTAATCGAACTTTAAGGCGGAGCATTTCTTCACTACTCAATTCTTCGCCAGTAACTTCATTCTGAACCATTTTATTCCCAGCATTTGCATAGTTTATTTCCTAATCACCCTTCATATCCCGGCCCTTTCTCATCTCAAGAACGAATTCTGGTAGGTCTAACACCTCAAGTGTGTCAGTTGCCTGCTTCCTTAGCATGTTCGTACAGAACGGACAGGATGTCACAAGAATGTCTGCTTCAATTGCATCTGCATCTTCAATCCGAGATGTGCCTATAAGTTTAGCCTGATTTGGAAACAATGTTCGCAGACCAGCACCATTACCACAACAAGTGGCATTCTCTCTATTACGTTCCATCTCTTCAGGAGTTAATCCAGATGCTTTCTGAATTACTCTCCGAGGGGCATCATATTCTCCCACATGTCTTCCAAGATGGCAGGGGTCATGGTATGTGATTCTCTTCTTGGTCTGTACTCCAGCTACTGCAGGCAATGTTTTTTCCAACACTTGACTGAGATGAGTAACTGGTTTATTGAGTTGAAGCCCATGAGCTGGATAGTCCTGTGTAAGGGTTTTGTAACATCCAGGACATGTAGCTACTATCTCATCTGCATCAATTGAGTTGAAAATATCGACATTGTGTTGTGCCTGTTCAAGTGCAGCTTCTCTGAACCCTGTTCGGAAGAGGGGAGATCCACAACACCACTCCTCAGGAGTGACTATTACATTGAAATTGAGAGATTCAAGAACTTCCACGGTGGCTTTTGCAATGTTTTGCTCTCGATACGCGGCTGTACATCCAGAGAAGTAAAGGAGTTTCTTTGAACCGGAATTTGATGTCTTATTCCAATTGGTGCGTTTGGAATGGTCTTCATTGTATGGATTATGATTTGATAGCACTGAATCCCGTAGGTCTTCAAGCTGCGTGGGATATCGTCCTTCTGAAACAAGACGTGTGCGGGTTGTTTCGACAATCTGAGCAATGTCTATCTCAGGAACACACCAAGTTAGACAGTGACTACATTGAAGGCACTGGTACAAGATCTCCACTCCCCGTTCGTCAATGTTTCTCGCACCTATGCCTTCTTGATGAATGAGGAGCGCTCTACCATGAGGTGTCGGGCCATCTGAGCGCCAAGCAAGGAATGTAGGACAGACATGTCTACACATCTTGGGACATGCTGCACACATTCTTACTTGTTCTGCAATAGTATCCTGGTCCATCATTCTCGTACCCCCAGACCAAGCTTTCCGGGATTCATGATTCCATTAGGATCTAATGCTTGTTTGATAATCTTGAGAACTTGGAAACTTGAGCCAAGCTCATCTTCTGTATACGTGCTTCGTACAAGGCCGACTCCATGTTGATGACTCATTGTCCCTCCCTCTTTCAGACATGCATCAACTCCAGCATCCCATATTCGCCTATAATTAGCCCATGCAGTCTCCGCATCTGGTTGAGATGAGAAGAATATCATGTAGATGGAACCTCCATTTTGATACATATGAGAGAAATGGGATAATACGATAGCACCCTCTACCTCCATAGCCTCCTTCATTGCGTGGTATACATTCTCTAGTTTATCGTATGTGGCAACAATATCGATAGTGTCACCAATAGAAAATCCTGCTGTGGTGAATTTAGTGGGATAGTACATATCGTAACGATGTTCCCACCATCTCTTCGTAGGGCCCTCACCAAAGTCTTGGGCCCCATTTGCAAGGCAGATATCTACTGCCTTCACCTCATCCATTTCCACTTGCTGGTGATTCCCGTCAAAACCTAGCATCAGCATGCAAGACTCTTCATCAATCTCAAAGTGGGAACCCAATGATATTGCGGTGTCTAATGGATCATACAGACGGACGATTGAAGGCGCTATACCTACCCTGAAAATCTCTCGAATCGCAGTTAGGCCTGTATGAACATTTGGAAAACACATGCTTCTGAACCGACGCTCCTCAGGTATTGGAAACAGTCGGATGGTTGCTTCTGTAATAACTCCGAGAGTACCCTCTGATCCAATGAATAACTGTTTCAGATCCGGTCCCACCGAATGTCGCGGAACGGCCTTACAGTCTACAATATCACCATTAGGTAACACAACTTGAAGACCTAGAGTAAGGTCCTCAATCTTACCATACAGTGAGGACATTGACCCACCAGATCGAGTTGCTAGAAATCCTCCAACATTAGATGCTCTAAGTGAGGTTGGTGTATGTCCTATTGTGTATCCCATCTTGGTGACTGCTTCTTCAAGGTCAATTCCAACTAAACCAGCTTCTACTGTTATCAGCAGCGATTCGTGATCGACATTGAGAATTCTATCCATACGTTTTAGGTCGAGCATCACGCCACCATAGACGGGAACTGTTCCTCCACAACTTCCTGCTCCGCCTCCCACAGGAATAACTGGGATTTTCTTATCATTACATATCTGAAGGACTTGAGACACCTCTTCAGCAGAAGCTGGAAAAGCAATAATATCGGCAAGAAGCAGCTTCTCGCCAGCTCGAATCTTTGCAGCACTTAAGGGCGATGCATCATGAGCGTTCAGAATCGCATCGGTTTCGTGAATGGAGACATGCTCATCACCAATTATGCCAGCAATCT